>NZ_CANG01000908.1:0-46420 GCF_000309315.1 Sedimentibacter sp. B4 | reverse complement strand
TTCATCTTTATATCCCAGTGCCACTATGCTCAGCACTCCGTAATTTTCCGGTATGTTCAAAACATTTCTCACTTCAGCCTCAGATTCACCAATATCACTTTGTCTCTTTCTCATTTGAATCCACACTGAGCCCAGTCCCTGTGCCTCAGCTTCAAGCTGAATCAATATAGAGGCTATGGACGCATCTTCCACCCAGACGTCGCTTAAATCGCTGTCTGCAATTACAGCTATGGCACATACTGCAGTATCAAGTCCATTTGCACCTTTTGCCTTGCATTTTCTGAGCCTCATCATAGTATCCCTGTCTTCTATTACTACAAATTCAACAGGCCTCTTATCCTTTGATGAAGGAGCCAAAAGTCCTGCCTTTATTATTTTCTCTATTGTATCCCTGGGAATTTTTTCTTCCTTGAACTTTCTTACAGTCCTTCTTCTTTTCAGCAAATCAAGCATAATTTTCTCCTCGTAAATTTCATCTATAATAACGCCAATTAATCATTTGAACATAAATATTATATCAAATTAATAAACTTATAACAACTCACATGATTTTTATTTCTGCAGAGAATGTACCTAGCACTGAATTTGCAGGCATAAGTTTTTTATGTCTATAAAAATATCTGCATAATTAATATCTTTAAATTCAATCAATATTTTCAGATTAAATACGTCTTGTCCTACAAATTTTCTTGCTAACACATTTGAAGTGTGGTATAAATAATACATTAAACTTTAATGCGTTAAAAAAATAAATTTAATATGTATTTATAATGCGTACACAGTTGCATTAAATTGCTACACTGTCGGTACACAATATGATTAAATATACTTTTTTTAACGTCATACCTGAAAGGACAATCATATGAAAACAACAAAACTACTAGCATTTTTATTGGCAATGACCACAATTGTCACAGTCGCAGTCGGATGTACTGCAGACAAAACAACTAAGGAAGCAGCGGCAGAACCTAAGAACCGCCTTGAAGCAATAATCGAACGCGGTTACATTGAAGTTGCAACCGAGCCATATTTTGCTCCTTATGAATTTATCGATCCAAGCAAGAAAGGCAACGAGCAATATGTTGGAAGTGACATTAAACTTGCCCAGTATATTGCAGACGAACTTGGAGTTGAACTTCACATAGTTCCACTTGAATTTTCTGCAGTTTTAAGCAGTATAACAGAAAAAAAATAACGACCTTGCAATTTCAGCTTTGTCATACACTCCCGCAAGAGCACAGGCTATGAACATGTCAAATGGATATTATTTTGCTGAAGGCGGTGACGGCCATGGCCTTCTCATAAGGGCTGAAGATGCCCAGAACATTAAAAGTGCTGAAGACGTAGCAGACAAAGTTATCGTTGCACAAAGCGGTTCCCTGCAGGAGCTTTATGTAAATGAACAAATACCGAAATACAAGGAATTCAAACGTGTTTCATCCACAACTGACGGTTTTTTAATGGTACAGGAAAAAAAGGCAGATGTATGCGCCACAAGCATACCAACTGCTCAGCTATATATAGAAGCAAATAAGGACAGCGGACTCATGGTTGTTGACAGCTTTGAATTTTATGTTGATGAAAAAACATCAGGAACAAGAATCGGTATTCCTTTAGGCGAAGAGGAACTTACAGATAAAATCAACGAAATAATAGATGAAGTGGTAAATGACGGCACATTTGAACAATGGCACGAAGAATACACTAAGTATTCAAAGGAACTTGGTCTGTAATCATTTGGAGCTTTTGATTTTTTCAGCTTCTCTAAGATCCAGCGCAATGACAATAAGGAGATAAAAATGTTTCAAACTATCATAGATTTATGGATTAAATATGACTACGTGTATATGAACGGTTTGTTGGGAACTTTGATTTTAGCGGCAATCACTGTCCTGGTTGCCACAATCATCGGAACAGTGGTTGCAATTATGAAGCTGTCGAAAATAAAAATTTTGGATTGGATTACCTCTTTGTACATTGGAATACTCCGTGGTACTCCAATCCTTCTTCAGCTTTATTTTTTCTGGCTGCTTCTGCCTAAAATAGTCCCTTTTGAACTTTCGGATACAGCATGCATCATAATAGCACTCATAGTAAATGCAAGCTCATATGTTGCAGAAGTAATACGTGCAGGAATTCAAGCAGTGGACAAAGGCCAGACAGAAGCAGCTAAGAGCCTGGGTCTTTCCAACTACAACACAATGAGAAAAATAATTCTTCCTCAGGCAATAAAAAACATTCTTCCTGCCCTGGGCAACGAATATATTACAATGGTTAAACAAACTTCACTGGCATCGGTGTTTTTTGTGCAGGAACTTATGACAGCATACAAGACTGTACAATCTGCAACATTCCTTGCAATACCTTCACTGATTATTGTAGGAGCCATATACCTTGTTGTAACAACTGTATTGACAAAAGCTCTCACCATGTTTGAAAGGAGGCTCAAAGTAAATGAGCAATAAGGAACTTATACGCGTTGAAGATTTGTGCAAATCATTTGGAAAACTTCAGGTTCTTAAAAACATCACAGAAAGCATTCATGAAGGAGAGGTTGTGTCCATAATAGGCCCTTCAGGAAGCGGCAAAAGCACATTTTTGCGCTGTCTGAACCTCCTTGAAAAACCAACAGGAGGTAAAGTTTTTTTGAAGGCGTAGACCTTGCTGACAAAAAAGTCAACGTAGACAAGCACAGACAAAAAATAGGAATGGTTTTTCAGCTGTTCAATGTTTTTCCTCACCTTACGGTGCTTGAAAACATAACTCTGGCTCCCATACTTGAAAAAAAAGTTCCTGCTGCTGAGGCAGAAAAACAAGCCTGCGAGCTTTTGGACCGTGTAGATCTTCTTGATAAAAAGAATGAATACCCTACAAAACTGTCTGGCGGACAAAAACAAAGGCTTGCCATAGTCAGGGCTCTTGCCATGGAGCCTGACGTTGTACTGTTTGACGAGCCCACAAGCGCCCTGGACCCCGAAATGGTTAAGGAAGTTCTTGATGTAATTAAGGATCTGGCAGTATCAGGAATGACAATTGTGATTGTAACTCATGAAATGGCTTTTGCCAGAGAAGTGAGCGACCGTGTCTTGTTCATGGCAGATGGTATCATACAGGAACAAGGAACACCGGATTATATATTCGACCATGCAAAAAATCCTAGAACAATAGAATTTTTAAGCAAGGTTCTTTAAGAGGAGGATACAGTGACTGATTTAGAATTTATAGAAAAAATAATTGATGAAAAAAAGCAACTGATTATTGATGTAAGCCATAAAATATGGAACTTTGCAGAGCTTCCCTATGCTGAAACAAAATCAGCTTCACTTTTATGTGATGTGCTGCAGCAGGAAGGCTTTAAAATAACTTTAGGAGTTGCTGAAATTCCAACAGCCTTTACTGCTGTATTTGGAACAGGTGCACCTGTTTTCGGATTTCTCGGAGAATATGACGCGCTTGACATTTTAAGCCAGGAGGCAGGAAATCCTCATAAATGTCCAATAAAGGAAGGTGCTCCGGGACACGGCTGCGGACACAATCTCCTTGGAGCAGGTTCCCTTGGTGCTGCTCTTGCAGCAAAGGATACTTAAAGGAAAATAATCTTAATGGAACAGTTATTTATTACGGCTGTGCTGCAGAGGAAGGGGCAGGAGCAAAACAGTTCATGGCCAGGGCAGGACTTTTTAACGGCGTTGACTTATTTATACATGGCATCCGGCAACAACAAACGAAGTTCAGTCCGACCGTTCTGTTGCAATAATGGGAGCTAATTTTGAGTTCAAAGGGCTCACTTCTCATGCAGGCGGTTCACCCCATTTAGGAAGAAGCGCCCTTGATGCTGCAGAACTCATGAGCGTTGGCGTCAACTACTTAAGAGAACACATCATAGACCAGGCACGAGTTCATTATGCTTATGCAGATGCAGGAGGAACAGCTCCAAATGTTGTTCAGGACCATGCTCTTGTGAAATATGAAGTTCGTTCACCTAAGGTAAAGCAGGTTAAAGAATTGTTTGAACGCGTTGTGGATGTTGCTAAAGGTGCAGCTATGATGACAGGAACAACAATGAACTATGAAGTAACAATGGCATTTTCTGATTACATAACAAACAGTGCTCTTGCAAAAGTTGCAGATGAATGTCTTCAGGAAATTGGTGCTCCTAAATGGGATGATGAAGATTATGATCTTGCAAAACTGTACCTTTCATCATACAACCAGAACACGCTTAATAATATCAAGGAAGAAATAGCTGAAATATATGGTGACAACAAAGTGGAAGAAATTCTGGCTAATCCACTTGACAGCATCATTCATCCATATGATGAGAAGAACAAAAAATACAGCACCGGCTCCACAGATGTGGGAGATGTGTGCTATGCTGTACCAACTCTTAACTTTCTCATTGCAACAGCATGCGTTGGAAATGTTGGGCACACATGGCAAATGACAGGACAGTCAAACAGCAGCATATCAGACAAGGGACTCATAACAGCTGCCAAGGCAATGGCATTAGCAGCCATAAGAACCATGAACATGCCTAATGTTATAGAAGAAGCAAAAAATATAGTGCTGAAGCAAAATGGGGGCGCTTACAGCTGTCCTCTTCCCGACTATGTTGAACCACCTATAGGAAGATACTAAAATAAATGCCGCATACATGCGGCATTTATTTATTCAGACAACTCCTTAAGATCTTCAAGTACTTTCTCCACATGATTATTTACTTTTACTTTGGAATAAATTTTTCTTACTATTCCTTGTTTGTCAATTATGAAAGTTGTTCTCTCAACACCCATGGTCTTTTTACCATACATGTTTTTTTCCTTCCACACATCAAAGGCCTTAATAACTTCTAAATCAACATCACTGACAAGATCAAATTTCAAATTGTTTTTTTCTGTAAACTTCTTATGACTGTCAAGACTGTCCTTGCTTACTCCCACAACAACTGCTTCGAGTTTTTCAAATTCATTCAGGTGTTCGTTGAAATCAACGGCTTCATTTGTTCAGCCTGATGTCATGTCCTTGGGGTAAAAATAAAAAACTACATTTTTACCTCTAAGATCAGATAATTTAATTGTTCTTCCGTTTATCTCCAAAAATACATCCGGAGCAGCATCCCCTATATTTATCATTATAGCCTCCTTTTTTTATGATATTATAACATATTCGTGAATATTTTGAGAAAAATAATTACATACTTTAAAACAAACAAATAATATTTGGAATAACTACTATTATATGTTATAGTTAATGAACTATGAAAACAATTTTGATGAACGGAGAATATCATTGAGAAAAATTATAATATCAACAGAAAGCGGGTCCGACCTCCCTTTGGACCTAATTAAGCAGTACAATATTCAGGTTGTTCCAATGCATGTTATAATGGACGAGCAAAATTATCCAGATGGTTCAATACCTGTTACCATGGTTTACGATTATTACCAACAGACAAAAAAAATACCCTCCACATCGTCAACAAACCCAAATGAATATGAAAGTTTCTTCCGCAAAATTAATGAAGATAACCCAGGCTGTGCAATAATTCACATTGCATATTCCTCAAAAGCTTCAAGCACATATCAAAATGCTTCCATAGCAATCAAGGAATTTGACAACATTTACTTGGTAGACTCCATGAATGTGTCGGGCGGTGAAGCTGCAATTATTGTAAAATCAGCTGAACTGGCAGAAAAAAGCACTTGCACGGAACCAGAAAAACTAGTTGAAGAAATAAAAACATTTGTATCACGAGCACGTGCCTCCTTTATTCCGGGAAATCTGGAGTACTTAAAGGCAGGTGGACGTGTATCAAACGCTGCATATCTTGGAGCATCTCTGCTACAGCTTAAGCCGCTCATAGAAATTATAGAAGGAAAATTAGTATCTACAAAAAAATTCCGCGGTAAAATGAGACGTATAGCAGAAGATTACATAAACGAAATTATAAACCATTACAATTTAGAAAAAGACAGAATCTTTCTTTTGTATTCTCTTGGCCTTGATGAAGAAATAAAAGTGCAAATGGAACAGATTGTGAAAGAAAATAATTTCAATAAAGTTCAATGGATACAGACCGGATGTGTAATTTCCACACACAGCGGACCAGGAGCAATTGGAATAGCAGGTTTTGAAATTCAGTAATACTCATCATTATCAACATGAGAATCATTTAATACATAAAAGAATGCATTAATGTCAAACATTAATGCATTCTTTATTATTGTTTTTCTCTTATATACAATGCATCCGGATTAATCCAGTAATTTATTCTATCTTCACGGGTATCCAAAGAAATGCTGAGGTCCCTTAAAACAAGCATTGCTTCAACTTCAGGAGTTTCAAATTTAATACTCATGTCATCAAGGGGTACTTTTTGCGAAGATTCCATGTTCCCAGGAGGATATTTTTCGATAATCTTGTCAATATATGTGTTCAACTCATCCTCTATAATCGCTCTGCTGTTTAGCATAATTTTTAAATCCGGTAAATTGTCAGGAGGAGTATAGGTCCAATAAATATCATAAGTTCCCCTTTTTCCTTTTACTGTTATTCCTCCATCCTGGTTTTTTTCGTAATAATCCTGGAAGCTTACAGCCCAGTTATAGTTGCTCACATCAACCGCCACCTGCTCACGATACAGTGAGGTGCTCATATAAAAACCTGGAGATCCTTCATAAAAATCATCAGGCTGAGGCCAAATTTGATCAAATCCCATTTTTGATTTAAATGTATTGCTGTTTTGAAGATCTCTGTCAAACCATGATGGCAGATTTGCTTCATTGGTACCTGCAAGGAAACTTACAGCATCAGTGATTGATTCCCTGACATTCTTATCAGGTTCAGCTGCTGCCGGAATCAAATTGCCTTCTTCAAGCATGCCCTCATTATTAAGAAGATTTTCAAGTCTGTTTATTTGGGCAGTTATAGGAAGTGCGTTGTATCCCACAAAAGGCAGGACTGTTATTGCGGCCAGAGAACAAACAACTGCAACAATTCCTATATGAGCATTTGACTTTTTAATAATTAAAAGTAATGCTGCAAAGAGAGCTGCAACCCAAACCACAATGAAGAAATATTCAGTTGTTTTAAGTCCGTATTTTTGAAGCTGCAATATAAAAGCCCAAGCTTCAAAGGCCAGGATAAAAAGCACAGCCACAGGATAAATTTTTTGTTAAAATTTAGCTATAGCCGTTTCATTGTGAGTAACCATAATGTGAAGCCATATTCCGCTTACTGCAAAAGACGTTGCTATTGAAGAAAGTCGAATGAAATTTGCTCTCATTCCTCCTACGATTGTCTTGCCTGCCCAAATCAATAGCACAACTGTCATTGCAAGGACTATGGGCACCATGATGTATTGAAACAACACCTCAACGAACCTTGGCTGTTTCTGGGCTACAGCACGGTGTTCATCAACATTACCCTTGCTGAAATCCGGAAAATACCCAAGAAAAATTGTGAAAGCTAAAAAACCGCTTATAGTTCCGATATACATGTAGACTTTGCTGCTCATTTCCCTGTAAAGCAGTGCTCTTATGGCCCCTGCAACAGCAGATGTTCCGCTCATAATAACTATGCCGTAAAGAATGGCAATAAAAAATGCCTTGTGCGTCATGAAATACGAATGAGCAAAATCTGATTGGTCTTTTGGATATCCTGCCATAACAATAAATGTCAGGAAACTTACAAGCATTAAAACTCCCACTCGGGATGCAGCAATTATTGAAATTGTTTTATAACGGATTCCAGTAAATTCAGGGTCAGTCCCGCCAAAAGCATATAAAAGCAGAAAAGCTGAAGCTGCAGCTAAAACACCCACAACATTTGCTGTCATGAAAGACTTTTTGTCCCCTATGCGGCTTTTCGCAGCTGTTATTGCAGCCAAACTCAATATTGCTCCAAGTGCAAATGCCCAATGGAGGCAGTTAAACAGAAAATTGTAGGCTTCCTGCTCAGGCCAGTCAAGATGAATCCTTACAATTGTAACCAGTGAAAAGGCCAGTGCATTTGCAATAGCAGCAGGAAAAGTTTGAAAAGATTTTACTGCACCCTTTTGAATTTGCGAAACAGCTCTTTTTAAAACATTCATAATTTTCACCTCCCGATCTAGCAATACTGTCTACTGATCTTTTTTCTTTTTCTTAATAAGCTCCGGCTGTGTCATAACCGGTCTTTCATAAGTTATCGGAACATATGTTGTTACATCATCTGTTTTTTTCTTTTTCTTTCTTTCTTCTTTTTTAATATTTTTATTTGCCATATTAGTATCCTTCTTTCTTATATATTTTAAATTATTACTCCTACATTATACCATAAATGTTGTAACTATAAAATATTGTATTGAATTATAAAAGCATTTTTAATATATTTACCCTGAATGCACTATCCTAAACAATTAAGTATTCCCGCTTTTATGCTATTAAATTTTTTAAAAAAATTAATTTAATTGTAAGTTTCACCGATAATGTGGTAAAATAAAAGCAATCAAGGTAACATGTAAAGGAGAACATATGAAAGAAATTAGCGGAGTAGAAAAACAAAAGAAACTGGTTAATGTTGTTTTGGATGAAAAAGATGTGCCGGTTCTTATAAAAGATATTGAAGAAATGGAATTTGAAGACACAAAGTATAAGAGCAAGGAAAAATTTGAATACGACAAAAAAATAATTCTAGAAACACCATGGAATGTAAATGTGGTTCTACAGAATAAAACAAGCAAAATTAGCGAAATAATCGACATTAATCTTCAAAGAAACGGAATTGAAGACGTAAGCTGCAAAAGGATATTTTCTGCACTCAGGGCAAAGTACAAATCTTCTCCTAACCTGGACGACAATGAAAGAGCAGAATTAATATAGCGGGATGACCGCTTATTTTTTTGTAAAGATTTAACAAAAAACCTGCCAAATAAGGCAGGTTTTATATACTTATAATCCTCTTCCAAAAAGCGGCTGACTTTCGGTCTTCCTCTGAAGAATCATCTTCAGGTGAGATTTTTCTTCCTTAAGTATTATTTCCATTTCATCTTTGGCAAGATCAGGATAAAGCCTTTGAAGTTCGGTCACAAATATGACAGCATCTCTTTCGGACTGCTCTGCCAGTTCGAATATCTGGCTCTTGGTAAATATTTTTTTTGCTTCTTCAATAAGTTTCTCATCAAAAAGAACATTGTTTTCAACCAGCAAATCCATGTACTGGGCATCTTCATCATCTAAATCAACTTCTGCATTTTTTTCGAATCTTTCAAGCAGCGCATTGTAGATTTTTTCATGCCTTTCTTCGTCCTTAGCCAGCTTTTCGAAAAACTGTTCCCCAATTCTTGCTTCAGCAGCTATTGCCCTGTATAATTTTGCTGCACTTGCTTCATTTTCAGCAATTGTTTTTAATAATTTTGTTCCATTCCATTTAACAGACATAATATTTCCCCTTTCAGATATTTGATTACCTTAAATTTATACCCGAAAAATATTATTAAAACATCATTATAAGCTTTATGAAACAATAATAGAGCTCTACAAGTTAAAACTAATTTATATTATCCAATGCCTGTTTTATATCGTCAAGTATGTCATCAATATTTTCAATGCCCACAGAAAGTCTCACAAGTCCAGGTGTTATACCTGCTGCAACAAGCTGGCTGTCAGTAAGCTGTCTGTGAGTGGAGCTGGCCGGATGCAGTACACATGTGCGTATGTCTGCAACATGGACCTCATTTGATGCAAGCTTTAAAGAATCGATAAATTTAACAGCATTTTCTCTGCTTCCTTTTATTGATAATGAAATTACACCGCTTGCCCCCTTAGGAACATATTTTTTTGCAAGTTCGTGATATTTATCTGTTGCAAGTCCCGGATAATTTACAAATTCAACTTTTTCAGATTTGCTTAAATAATCCGCAACAGTCAATGCATTGCTGCAGTGTCTTTCCATTCTTACTGCAAGAGTTTCCAGTCCAAGGTTTAAAAGGAATGCTGCATTGGCAGAAGGATATGCTCCTATGTCCCTCATCATCTGCACTCTTGCTTTTGCTATGTAAGCTGCCTTGCCGAAGTTTTTAGTGTACACAACACCGTGATAAGATTCATCAGGTTCTGTAAATTCAGGGAACTTTCCGCTTGTCCAGTCAAAGTTTCCGCTGTCCACAATTACTCCTCCAAGCTGGACAGCATGGCCATCCATGTACTTCGTGGTTGAATGGACTACAATATCTGCTCCGAATTCAAAAGGTCTGCAAAGAACAGGTGTTGCAAATGTGTTGTCAACAATCAGCGGCACATTATTTTTGTGAGCAATGTTTGCAAATTTTTCAATATCAAACACAGAAAGTGCAGGATTAGCTATAGTTTCTCCAAAAACAGCCCTTGTGTTTTCCTTGAATTCCTTTTGAATTTCTTCTTCTGTGGCATCCGTGCTTACAAAAGTGCACTCTATTCCAAATCTTTTTAAAGTTACAGCAAAAAGATTTATTGTTCCTCCGTATATTGTAGATACGCTGATAAAATGGTCACCGGCTTTGAGAATATTCAAAAGACTTATCATTGAAGCAGCTTGTCCTGATGTGGTGCACATTGCTCCCACTCCCCCTTCAAGAGCGGCAATTTTAGCTTCAACTGCAGCAACTGTGGGATTTGAAATACGTGAATACATGTGTCCTTCAGCACTAAGGTCAAACAGCTTTCCTATATGTTCAGTTGAATCATACTTGTATGTGGTTGATTGATATATGGGAAGAGCCCTTGGTTCTCCATTTTTAGGCTGGTAGCCTTCATGAAGCAGTTGTGTTTCAATTTTCATTTATTACCTCCGGTTGAATTTACTTTCCCATTGGATAATTGACGTAGCGCAATTACAATGAAGGAATATATTGTTGAACATTATATCACGATGTGCTATTTTCATCAATATACATTTTAAAGTATTTATATGTATGTTTATGATGCCCATTTGAAATATATCATCCTAGTATCGCACACAATTATTTCCAACTGATATTTTCCGGTATTCTTAGAGCCTGATGTTTTATAATGGGAACATTGTATTTTTCGCCGAGTTTTCTCACAAGATCCTTGTAACATCCTTTTAGTTTGTCGTGAAAAACAATGCCGTCAATTCCTCCTATAATTGATTCTATGCATGCAGAGAGTTTTTCCTCACCTTGTTCATTTTCGTATTCGCCGGAAACAAGCCACTGGTTTGCCACAATATGTGAAATACCGAAATATTCTTTCCCATCGTTCCAGGAAGTGTGTACTGATTCGGCAAAATTCGGATCAAAATGAATGCCGCCAACACATAGTAAATTATGAAGCTTTATGTCATGATCAAAAACATGCAACAGTGAACGAGCTAAAATGCTGCATGCCTGTTTGTTGGACCAGCTATCTTCTTCACTTCCTACTTCTATGTCAACCATTGGAACATTGTATTTAAGGATCAATTCCGGGTCGCCTGTTCCGTCATGGACTCCTGACCAATGAGTAGCTTCAGTTACTACCTTAAAATCTTCAAGTCCTATATCTTTTCGTAATTTTTCCATTGAAATCACTAGATTATGATTGTACAAAGGATTAGCTGGGCCGTAGCAGCCTGATGATACATCTCCTATTGTGTGTATTGTTAACACCCTTTCAGGCGCATTTGTTCCTTCATGCCATGTTACCATTCCTGACATATCAAAGTCACCGAAATGTTTGTTCATATCAGGCAAAAATCTGGGATAATCACGGCATATAGCAATATCACTTGGAGCAAAATAATATTCATTGTTTTTTTCATCAGTATACTTCATCACTTCTTTGCCATCAAAAGTGAAACCTGCAGGATGAAGATATCCTTCTTCTTTTAAAATATCCCAAACAATAAAGCTCACATGCCCCCAATCTTTATGGTCACAAATATAATATACAGCTTTTCTTCCTTTTGTCATGTCGTTCCTCCCTATCTTTTCTTTTTATATTACTGCAGTCACAATACTTTTTCAACATCATCATTATAAAAATATAGTAATCTTAATCTCAGCATAATCAATTTTCTCTGCAGTGCATATATTATTGGTATATATAAATATATTTCCATTCAGATGTGCAATTATAATACCGCTTACTGCAAGGAGGTTAAAATGACCATCAAAAAAGCAAATAACCTTAAGCCTTACAAGGCTAATAATATATTGATTAAGAAAACAAACACAAATAAATCTGGTTATGTCAGAATAAGGACTGTTACAGAACTTGGAACAGCTCCCGTAGAAAATGCTTCTGTAACTATATTTTCCACACTGGATGAAACGGTTCCTCTGGACACGCATTTGTCAGATTCATCCGGAAATGTTCCCGTTTTCATGGTGCCGGTATCCTATGACCCGGAAGATATCAAAATGGATCCTGTATATTATTTTACAGAATATGATATAAAAGTATCTCATGATAATTATTATAATGTATTTATATATGGCATACAAATTTTTCCTGACATAACAACAGATTTTGACATCAACCTTACAAAAATGCCGCCTGAAAGCATTCTTCCCAGCAGAGAGCGAATAATTCGAATTCCCAGAATAGATTTGTAATATAGTTTGCAATATAAATTTAATTTTAAAATTAGTGAATGAATTAAATTAATAAAAACATCTTCAAAGGGAACTATATATTTGGAGGTGATTTTTTTGAAATTGAAAGAAATAATGTCAACTGACATTGTAAGTTTAAATCAAAATGATTCCATTGAAAGTGCAGCTCAGCTTATGAAGCAATACAATATCGGTTCAATACCAATAACCGGTCAAAATGGTGTAATCGGTATAATAACAGACAGGGATATTACATTAAGGGCTGTGGCATCCGGTCAAAATACCAGCCGCCAGACTGTTGGAGAAGTAATGTCAACAAATATTGTATCCGGACGCCCTGATATGGATGTACATGAAGCTGCAAGAATTATGAGCGAAAATCAGATAAGAAGGCTGCCGGTTGTTGAAAACAGAAGCCTTGTAGGAATGGTTTCACTGGGAGATATTTCAGTTGAGCCGCAACTTCAAGACAATGCAGAACAGGCACTAAAAAACATATCAAAACCAGCTGACAACTCTTTTATCTAAAAAAAAGAACAGAGAATTATTTCTCTGTTCTTTTTATTGCTATTGGAATGAAATTGCTCCTGTAGGACAGACTCTCAAACACTTGCCGCACTTAACGCACTTCTTAAGATCTATTTTAGGAGCTTCATACTTGTCCTGTGTCAACGCTCCCACCGGGCACGCCCTAACGGAAGGACATCTGTGATTTTGAGGGCACCTTGTCTTGTTTACCTTCAGAGTTTTATCTTTTAAATCCCTTGGATCCACTTCATTTTTTAAGAAAAAATCAAATAATGACATATTAACTCCTTTAAATAATTTTTCTAAATTATAACCGTTCATTATTTCTTTTTCTGTGATTTAATCACTTAAAGTTTGATACTACGGCTATTACGAGCTATATCAGTTTAGAATATATGAATATTAAACATTTTAAGAGGGACAATACTGTAAGTATATAAGAACGGAGTGATTAAATGCAGTGGTATGAATTAACATTGAGGATTTTTGCATCTTACCTGGTACTTCTTGTAATGACCCGACTCATGGGTAAAAAACAATTGAGCCAGCTTACGTTTTTTAATTATGTAACAGGCATAACTATTGGCTCCATGGCTTCGTCCCTGGCAACAGACAATAATCTGCAATTTGAGCATGGAATATATGGTTTAATTTTATGGTCTTCATTGACCGTATTGATGGAATATCTTACTTTAAAATCATTAAAAATCAGGTACTGGACAGATGGTCGTCCAACAGTCCTCATTAAACACGGTGCAATTGTAAAATCAGCACTTCAAAAAACCAGGTACAATATGGATGAACTTAATATGATGCTGAGAAAAATAAATATATTCAACATGGAAGAAGTTGACTATGCAATTCTTGAAAACAACGGTGAACTGACTGTTTTAAAAAAAGTTGAATATCTTAATTTTACAAAAATGGATTCAGGAAAATCATTTAAACCAAATAAAAGCTTCCCCACTGAAGTCATAAACGGAGGAAAAATCAACAAGGATACACTTAATGAAATGGGATTGGATATGAAATGGCTTGAATTTGAAATAAAAAAGAAAGGTTATGAATTAGATGACATATTTTATGCTGAAATTGACAGCAGCACAGAACTTTTTATCATGCCTGTGAACAAGGATGATTACTCATAGACAGCAAAAAAGTTATGGCATTTTGTCATAACTTTTTTGAATTTTGCGGTTTTTTATTTTTTATTGAATAATAACCTGCAATTGTAACTGCAAGTGAACTTAATGAATCGACAATGAAATCCTCCATTGTATCCATAAGGGCTGCGTGCCCCACGAGTATGGTTCCATCAGCCAGCATATACTTCTGCATGTTTGTAGCTAAAATTTCATCTGCCAGAAACTCATATATTTCCCACACAGCACCGGAAGCCAATGCAAAACAAAAGGCAAATAAAGCCACAAAGAAAGGACTTAAGTCAATATGTGTGTGTTCAGAGTCATTTAGAAAACTCACAAGGCTGAATCCCAAAGCACCAAGCATTGCTCCACTGAATGCATGAAGAATTGTATCCCAGTTTGGAATCAAGTAATAAAAATTTCGCACTTCCCCCAGGTAAATTGCACAGTACAAAAATATAAAATAAATTATTTCCATATTGTTAGGTATGTCTATTGATGCTTTTTTTTCAACTATTGAAGGTATAGCCATAACTACAATTCCAAATATACACTGAAGCAGCATGAGAACATAGTCGCTTCTTACTTTTTCGTACATTTCTAATGACGTTCCCGTAGGGGAGTAAATAATTTTAACTGTTGCATATACTATTGATAATAATAGGGACACAAATACCATTATGCCGACTATTTTTTTCCACTTGTCTCTATCTGAAACTTTATTATTCATATAATACCTCTATGTTATTATTAGATTATCACAATATTCAACGTCTAATTATATTATATGATATTTTATTTTCTGTTTTCGAAAAATCCGTTTTTTTGTGCTGTTTCAAGTGCTTTCACAACATTCACATGTATAGGGCCATTTCTTGTTATTTTAAATATGAAACGCTGTCCTTTGTAAAATTCTATTTCTCTTTCCCCGTCAAGAGCAATGGTACCGCTGTCACCTGCCACATACTCGTACTCCTCATCAAGATTAAGAATAACAGGCTCACTTACAGAAACTTCTTCAAGCATTCCTGCTGCAATTGGAGCTGTTACCGTGCCCTTATCTGTGTTTACATCTAAATATGCTCCACAATCATCATGCTGATGTATTATTCTCTTGCATCCTACTATAGATGAAAATCCAATTGAAGCCGGATGACTTCTTGTTACAAATATTTTTTCAATGCTTTCCATATCCCATATGGCTCTGGAGCCCACAAAAGGATCATTTGAAATTACTGCATCAACGAGTGCAATGTCAACAAAATTTGAATCCCTGTATATTTCTATTCTTTTGTCAGTTATTGCATAGCTTTCTATTTCAAAACGATTTTGAGCAACTGCTGCAGCCGCCATTCCTGCAATTGTTCCCTCAAGCATTTCGGGATATGCGTTGTTTGTACCGGTTGATATGGCTATTAAGGGAGTTTTCTTAATTGCCTTGGCAATGGCCCTGTTTGTTCCGTCTCCTCCCAATGAAACAATACATCCCACATTATTTGATTCCATAAACTCCGCTGCATTGACCGTATCCTTCATGCTGTTGAAAGTAATGGTATCTGTTAGATCAATTTCACATTTTAATTCCTTGCTGGTTCTTAACTTATCTCTTACTTTAAGTCCCATTTTGTGAGAATCATTCATCATATATACAGTGTCAACGCCCAATGATTGAGCTCCAAGCACTATTCTTTCCACAATATTAATTTTTTCACTGTTATCTATAACAGTGGCATGAGAAACCAGTCTTCTTATATCTTTTCCTGAAACAGGATTTGCTATTATGCCGATGGAAGTCATATTCCCTCCTATGTTGTATAAGTTTCTTACATATTATCACAATAAACTTAATATTTGCATAACTTTTTTAATTATTCCATAATAAAAGCAACCTGTTTACAGATTGCATAGTTTAATGACAAAGCTGTTTCAATTAATATATTGGTAACTGTCAGTGAATTTGAAATCAAAGTTGTAGGGTAGAGCTACTGCTCTCCCGAAAAAATCAATTTTATGTATTAATAACCCCGGGCGGACACAAGATCCGCCCCTACAACTTGAGTAAATTAGGTTTGTCAATAGTCGAGCAACCTGCATACAGATTGCCATATTAATTTTATTTTGGAATATGGATTGCATTTCCATATACTGCATGAGCTGCTTCAAGAAGAGATTCTCCAACTGTAGGATGTGCATGAATGGTTGAAATTATTTCTTCAACTGTGGCTTCAAGCCTTATTGCCAAAGCTCCTTCTACAATAAGGTCCGTAGCTCTGAGTCCTGACATGTGAAGACCCAGTATCTCGCCTGTAGTACCATCAGCAACATATTTTACAATTCCTTCTGTCTGTGCTTCTATCATTGCTTTTCCGTTTATATACATCGGAAAAACTCCTGTTTTTATGTCATAACCCATGTTTCTTGCCTGTTCTTCTGTAAGCCCCACTCCTGCCAGTTCAGGATGAGTATAAACACAATATGGAATTGTTTTAAAATCAATGTCAGGATGCTTCTTCATAATTGATTCAACTGCTACAATACCTTCTGCTGAAGCAACATGGGCAAGCATTACCCCTCCGTTGCAGTCTCCTACAGCATATATATTTTCAATATTAGTCTGCATGAATTTATTAACAGAAACAGCTCCTTTTACTGTTTTTATACCCAGTTCTTCAAGTCCCATGTTGTCAGTGACAGGTTTTCTTCCTATGGACAATAGTACTTTTTCTGCCTCAAAAGATTTGTCACCGTTCTTTGAAGAAGTGTTCACAATAAGATTTTCTGCTGATTTTGAAATTGAAACAACTCTGGTGTCTGTGTATATTTCAATTCCGCTTTTTATAAATTTATCCTTAAGGGGTTTTACTATATCCCTGTCCATGTTTGCCACAATGTCTGGGAGCATCTCAACTATTGTAACCTTACAACCCAATGTTCCATAAACCTCTGCAAATTCGGCTCCTATTACTCCCCCTCCTATTATGACCATGCTTTTTGGAATTTCCTGCAAGGAAAGTGCTTCATCGCTTGTAATCACCCCCGGAAGGTCAACTCCCGGCAAAGGAATTATCACAGGCTTTGAACCCGTAGCAATAATTGCATAATCAAAATCAACTGTGACATTTGATCCATCCGATGCTTTTACAAGAATTTGATTTTTGCTGATGAACCTTCCTTCTCCTGAGATTTTTGAAACGTTGTTGTTTTTAAAAAGATTTTCAACTCCAGCCACAAGTTTTCTTACTATTTTTTCTTTTCTTTTTTGAAGCTGTTTCCAATTGATTGCTGCATCAGATACATCTATGCCTATTTCCCTGCTGTCCTTTTTTATGGTTTCAAGCTGTTCAGCCGTGTGAAGGAGCACTTTTGTTGGTATACACCCTTTGTTTAGACATGTTCCCCCAAGGCGTTCTTTTTCAATTACCGTAACCTCCGCTCCCAGCTGAGCGGCTCTTATGGCTGCAACGTATCCTCCGGGTCCTCCTCCTAAAATTGCTATTTTCATATTATCCTCCTTAAAGCAAAAGCATTCCTGGTTTTTCAATGTATTGTTTCAATTTTGCCATAAACGAAGCAGCAACGGCTCCGTCTACAACTCTGTGGTCTGCAGTAAGGCTTAAATTCATCATAGGTTTAATTTTAATTTCACCGTCAACAACTCTTGCTTCTTCTTCAATTGTATTGACACCAAGAATTGCAACCTCCGGCTGATTGATAATAGGAGTAAATGATTCAATTCCAAACATTCCTATGTTTGTAATTGTGAATGTTCCGCCTGTTAGTTCATCAGATGTAAGTACATTTGTTTTAGCCTTTTGACCCAAGTTTATTATTTCCTTGGAAATGTCTTTTAGCCCCTTTACATTTGCATATTTTACAACAGGAACAAGAAGTCCTTCAGGCAAAGCAACGGCAACACCCATATTTACGTAATTGCGGATTATAATTTCATTGCCATCAATGGAACTGTTCAAAAGAGGATGTTCCAGAAGAACCATTGAAACTATCTTTACAAGAATATCAGTATATGAAACTTTAAATGTTTCTTTCAAGTCTTCCTTCAGTTGCTTCATGGCAGTTGTATCCACCTTCAGATTGTAGTTTACCGTTGGCGATGTCTGTACGCTTTCAAGCATTCTTTTGGCAATGACTTTGCGCATGGTTGTCATAGGCGCCCTTGTTTCCACTGGAGATGCATATTTAATAAGCTCTTCGCTGAGCTTAAAGTTAATTACATCGTCCTTCATGATGCGTGTTTCTTTTTGAATTTTGTTTGTGTCAACATCTAATTGTTCTGCAACAATTAAAGCTGCCGGAGAAACTTTTTTCTGTGAAGGCTTTTCAGCAAATGATTTAATGTCATCTTCTGTGATGGCACCCCCCGGTCCTGTGCCAACAACAAATGAAATATCCACTCCCAAATCCTGTGCTATTTTTTTTGCTCTTGGAGATATTTTTATTCTACCTCCAGCTGCCGGAGCTTCGGATTGTGCTATGGATGGTGTTTTTATTTCTTTATTGGCAACGGCATCTACAGTTTCTTCCTTCTTCAGAAGATCTGTTATGTCTTCATCTGAACTTCCTATAATTGCAACCGGTTCAAGGACATTTACAGTGCCCTCCCGCACAAGGATTTTTCTGAGTATTCCTGAAGATTTTGCTTCAAAGGAATTTGTCAATTTATCTGTTTCAACATCAAAAAGAACATCACCTGTATTTATTATATCTCCCTCGGATTTTTTCCAGTTTGTCAAAAATCCTTCGGTCATTGTCAGTCCCATTTTAGGCATTACTATATATTCAGCCATTTTACCTCCCAATATTATCTTGTAATAATCAAGATATTTAATTATTTAATAAAAAATCCGTTTTTCTGTGCAGTTTCAAGTGCCTTTACAGCATTAACATGTAATGGTCCGTTTCTTCTTATTTTAAAAACAAAGCGCTGATCCGCGGAAAATTCTATTTCTCGTTCTCCGTCCAATGCAATAGTTCCCCTGTTTTTGGTCATATACTCATATTCATCACTAAATTCAAGAATTACGGGTTCATCGACAGATATTTTTTCAACAATTCCGGCAGCAATTGGCGCTGTTATGAAAGATTCACAGTTGTTCATGTCCACATATGCTCCGAAATCATCGTGTGCATAAATAATTTTTTACATCCCACAACAGCAGAAAATCCTATAGAAGCAGGATGGCTGCGGGTTACAAATATTTTTTCTATTGTATCCATATCCCATATGGCTTTTGATCCAACGAATACGTCTTTGGAAATGACTGCATCAATCAGTGCAATGTCTTTCAGCTCATCATCCTTGTAAATTTCTATTACTTTATCCCTGGCAATGAAAAGACTGCTGTCATATTTTCCTGTTGCAACAGCAGCTGCTGCCATTCCCACAACTGTTCCTTCAAGCATTACAGGATATACATTATTTGTCCCTGTTGAAATGGTTATGAGGGGAGTGTTTTTTACAGACTTAGCCACTGCTCTGTTTGTTCCGTCTCCTCCTAATGTAACGATGCAGCCAACTCCTTTTTTTTCCATGTATTCAGCTGCATTTACAGTATCTTCCATACTGTCAGTGCGAATCATTTCTATTACTTCTATTTCACACTTCAATTCTTCACAAAGCTTTAGTTTATCTAAGACCCTGTATCCTATATTATAAGAATCAGGCATGATGTAAACTTTGTATACACCTAATGACTGAGCTCCAAGCACGATTCTTTCCACTATGTTTATTTTCTCGTTGTTGTCAATTACGGTTGCATGGGAAACAAGACGCCTTATGTCCTTGCCTGATGCCGGATTTGCCACAATACCTATGGAAGTCATCGCTCCTCCTTTTAAAACGCAGCATCGATTGCTCGATGCTGCATATGATTAAAATAATGATTTGACAGCAGCTTCTATATCCTTATGGTTAGGAAGCATGTATGTTTCAAGACTCATTGAGAAAGGAACAGGAGTATTCAATGCTCCCACTCTTTTTATAGGAGCGTCGCATTCGTAGAAGCATTCTTCAGCTATAAGTGAAGCAATTTCTCCTGAAAATGCTCCTCTTTTTACTTCTTCACTCACAACCACAACTTTGTGTGTCTTTTCAACTGACTTAAAGATTGTTTCTTTGTCAAGAGGATACAGTGACCTTAAATCAACAACTTCAGCATTGATACCATCCCCTGCTAAATCTTCAGCTGCCTTCATAGCGTCCATCACCTGTTTTCCATATGTTATGATAGTAACATCGGTTCCTTCTTTTTTAATGCAAGCCTTACCAAGAGGAACAGCCTTAAGTTCATCATCAACTTCACTTTTTACAGCATACAATGTCTTGTTTTCTATGAATATAACTGGATTGTCATCTTCAATTGCAGAAACCATCAATCCATAAGCATCCTGAGCATTTGATGGATAAACAACCTTCAGCCCCGGAACATGTGCAAGCCATGCTTCCAATGACTGTGAGTGCTGAGCAGCAGCACTCACTCCACCGCCTTCAGGAAGACGTATAACCATTGGAAGAGTAATTTTTCCACCGGTCATGTACCTTAACTTAGCTGCCTGATTCACAATCTGATCCATACCTACAGTTACAAAGTCCATGAACATAAGCTCTGCAATTGGTCGTAAGCCGCATGCAGCAGAACCTACGGCTGCACCTATGATTGCTCCTTCAGAAATAGGAGTGTCTCTCACACGTCTGTCTCCGAACTCATCAAACATTCCGGCGCTTACACCAAAACATCCTCCGAATTTTCCAACGTCTTCACCGAATAGAAGAACACTTGGATCATCCAGCATTTTTTTTCTCATTCCCTCTCTAATTCCTTCAGCATATGTCATTGTTCTCATCTTATTCTTCCCTCCTCAACTATATCAGTGTATACATCTTCTAAAGCTGATTCCAAGGCTGGCACTTTGCTGTTGTCTGCAAATGCATTTGCTTCATCAATCATATTATCAACATCAGTGTTCATTTTTTTTATTTCTTCTTCAGTCATTATGTTGTTTTCCTTCAGATAATTTTCCATCCTTGGGATTGGGTCTTTCTTAAGCCATGCTTCTAATTCTCCCGAAGGCCTGTATACTGTTGGGTCTCCTTCAAAGTGTCCCCTGAACCTGTATGTCTTACATTCAATGAGCGTAGGCCCCTGTCCTTTTCTTGCTCTTGCAACTGCTTCACCAACAGCTTCATAAACTGCAAACACATCGTTGCCGTCAACTGTAACTCCCGGCATGTTGTAAGCCGTTGCTCTTACAGATACATCAGTAATTGCCTGATGTCTTGCCTGGCTTACGGAAATTCCATATCCGTTGTTTTCGCATACGAATACAACCGGAAGTTTCCAGATGCTTGCCAGGTTCAGCCCTTCGTGGAATGTGCTCTGGTTTGTTGAGGCATCCCCAAAGAAGCATACGCATACCTGATCTGTTCCTTTATATTGAATCGCAAGTCCCGCTCCGGCTGCAATGTTATGTCCTGCTCCAACTATTCCGTTAGCCCCCAGTATTCCCTTTGATGCGTCAGCTATGTGCATTGAACCGCCTTTACCTCTGCAATAACCATTTTCTTTTCCGAAAAGTTCAGCCATCATGAAGTTTAATTCTCCACCCTTGGCAATAATGTGGCCGTGGCCTCTGTGAGTGCTTGTAATGTAGTCATCTTTTCTTAAATTTGCGCAGGCTCCTGTAGCAACAGCTTCCTCACCAAGATAAAGGTGAACAAATCCCGGAATTTTTCCCTCAGCAAACTTATCCATTGCTCTTGTTTCAAATTTACGAATTTTTAACATGGTCAAATACATTTCTTTTAATTGCTCATTTGATATTTTCAAAATATTACCTCCCATCGTTATTTTATTCCTACTTTTACACAAGCTATGCAAGCTTCTATTGAATCATCTCTGTCACCAAATCTTGTAAAGTAAAGGCCGTCTGTTTTAAGCCCTCCCTTTACGGCATTGACAGTAATTTTCCCCACAGGAAAACATTTTTCAACTTCTTTTTTATTCACTTCTTCAGGTCTTGATACAGCCACCGTCACATCAATAAATACGTTTTCATCAATGTTGTCCTGAGAAAATCCTACCACTTCATTGAGTCCTATAAGGCAGCTTTTAGAAATGGCATCCTTTGAAGCCTTCACAGCAGCCTTTGTCACATCCTGTCCGTGAAAATCAATTCCCATGCCAAACTCAATTACAAACTTTTTCGTAATACCACCCCCTAGAAAAATTCATCACCGCTTTTATTGCCCAGGCCGGGATGAATGTCAAACCTTATTGCTCCCACAACCGATTTTCCTTTTACTGCTTCGCTTACCATAAAAGTTCCTTTGTTTCCGAAGCCTCCGCACAGTTCAATTGCTGAAACTCCTTCATCAGCAAGTTTCTTTGCTGTCTCCACAGCTTTTTCATAAGAGTTTACGCCCACTGTTGTTAAAATAACATCTCCAGTATCTATAACTGATTTATGAACTTCCGGATCTCCTTGTGGTGCTATAAATATGAACGCTCCTTTAAGAGGCATATATGTTCCTCCTTTCTTTTATTTGTCTATATATAAGCATAAATCGTGCCAAGTTTATAGTTTTATAAGCAAATAAATTTATAGGTGAAATTCAGGTATTCTACTCATTATCCAGAATTTTTTTATAATATTATCTGTTTGCTGTCTCACAAAAAATCTCAATTTGAGACATGAATCTCACCTTGAGATATGATTTTATTTTCAACAGCTTGATTTACAAAAAAACAAGCAGTCTCATTTTGAGACTGCTTCATATTTATAAGAGTTGTTCATGTCAATGGAATACATCTTTATTTTTCTGTATATAGTTGCCCTGCTAATATTCAAATCATTGGCAGCCATGATTATATTTCCCTTGTTTGCTGAAAGCGCCTTTAATATGCTTTCCTTTTCAATATCCTTGAGGTTATAGGTCTTTGCCTCTTTTTCATGTTCCTTGAAGTCATTTGATGCTTCAGTGCTTTTAGGGAATGTAACGCTGCTTATGAGAACTTTGTCAGACATGTAGTATGCTCTTTGAACAACATTTTTCAGTTCTCTTACATTTCCAGACCATTGGTGCTTCATGAGCATTTCCTCAAAATATGGGCTGAATTTTTTATGTATTCCATCATTTTCTTCATTGAGCCCATTCAAAAAATACCTTGCAAGCTCAATGATGTCGTCCTTCCTTTGCCTCAATGGTGGTATTTTTAAGTTGATTACATTGAGCCTGAAATACAAATCCTGTCTGAATGATCCTTTTGAAACTTCATCTATCAGGTTTCGGTTTGTTGCCGAAATTACTCTCACATCCAGGTCTCTTTCAAAAGAACCGCCTATTCTAACAATTTTATTGTTATCCAGGACCCTCAAAAGTTTTGGCTGTACTTCAAGAGGCACTTCTCCTATCTCATCGAGAAAAATCGTTCCGCCGCTGGCAAGTTCAAACTTGCCAGGCCTTCCTCCCTTTACTGCTCCCGTGAATGAGCCGCTTTCATATCCGAACAGCTCGCTTTCAAAAAGTTCTTTTGGAATGGCAGAGCAGTTGATTGCAATGAACGGACCGCTGCTTCTGTTGCTTTCGTTGTGAATTGACTGGGCATAAAGTTCCTTGCCCGTTCCGCTTTCCCCTTCAATTAATACAGAACAGTTTGTTTTGGAAATTTTTATGGCAGTGCTGATTAGCTCATTCATTCTCACATCTGTTGTAACGATGCTGTCAAATGTATAGTTTGCATAAAATCCTGCAAGCCTGCTTACTTCCTTCCTCACCTGCTTTGCTTCCTTCATGAGCATCACGGCTCCTGTAACTTCATTGCCAACAGTTATGGGAGAAATGTTCAATGAACATTCTATTTTTTTTGCTCCTATTGAAATTGTGTAATCGGAAAAACTCATTTTGTTTTTGGTTTCAAGAATATTGTGTTGTATGTCTATTCCTTTGAATACTTTGCCTATGTCAATCTTAAATATGTCTTCTTCCTCCATGCGGAAAAGATCCTTGATTTTGTTGTTTATTCGCATTATATTAAGTGAACTGTCAACTACCATTATACCATCGAGTATTGCGTCGAAAGTTGTGTCCATAAGATGGTATGATTCGGCAATCATAAGCTGTTTTTCAATGCAGTTTGCGCTTGAAACGGCAATGCCGTATGTATGTGTCTGCACATCCTTTGCACGGCCTGAAATGTCAAAGCATCCGATTACTTCCCCCTTGCTGTTGTGTATGGGAGCAGCAGAACAAGTCCACTGGTGATGATATTCGCAGTAATGTTCAGGACCCAGGACCTGTATGGGTTTGTCAGCAGCAAGGCATGTTCCTATGGCATTGGTGCCCACGCTTTTTTCATCCCACAGGGATCCCTTCACAAAATTTATGGTGTCATGAATGTCCTTTATATCGCTGTTGATAATCAGATCTATAATTATACCTTTTTCATCAGTAAGCACTACGCTGTAGCTTGTGGCCTTAACCATTTCATAAACGTTTTCCATGATGGGGCGGGTGAGCCTTATCATTTCTCTTTTGTTGTATATGCTTTTTTCAAGCACATGATCGTCAACCTTTGTTCCTTTTCCCGACTTATAATCAACGCCGAGCTTTTCGCACCTTTGCCATGATTCCAGGATATCGGTTTTTATATTTTCAAGAACGACACCCTCTTCCACATATGACTGCCATTTTTTCCTTAATTCACTGAACAATTTATCATCTCCTTTATTTTATTGGATGATTATGATTAGATGTATAATGATAACATATTTATCTTTTGTGTTCAATCGTTTTCATACTCTGAATTATGACAAGGCCATCAATATCTTATGCATATAAGAATTTTCAGGAGCTGAATCAAAGCATTATTGCTCCATATTTATAAGAGTGCTCCATTTTATACCGGAATTTTTTTCTTTTTGCATAACGCCTACTATCACATCATCATTTTTTTCATTTTTAAAGTAATGCTCCAAGGCAAGTTTCAATACATCTATAAACTTGCGGTTCATTACTTCTGCCTTTGGAATCCAGTGAAGGGTTCCTTCGTCATTTTGCAAAATAGCCCTTGTATTTGTTCTTCCGAAATACAGATAATTTATGACCGTTTCATCTCCTTCTCTTCTTAAAAGCATGTACTTAAGTTTTAAATTTTCCACATTGTCTTTTTTCAAACCTGTTTCCTCATAAATTTCCCTTAAGACTGCTGAATAAGGGTCATTTATTTCTTCCGGTTCAATATGTCCGCCCACCCCATACCAGAAACCTGGCATACGCTTGTTTGTTTCTGACCTTTCCATCAGCAAGACATCATCTTTGTTCATTAAAAAAGCTGTTGCAATATTTCTGAATTTCATTTTCCACCTCATTAATCAACCGGCACTTCAAGAATAGTGCCGTTTTCTATAAGAATTTGTTTAAGCATTTCTGTGTCCACATGCTGCACAGCAGTGTCTTTGTCAATTGCCATGGAAGCTGCAATTCCTGCGGCTTCACCCATTATCATGTATTGGGGCTCCATTCGCAGTGATGAATACGCAATGTGGCTAGCAGACACGCAAACCGTAACAATAAGATTATCTGCTTCAGAAATCTTAGGCATCATCACCCTGTATGGAATCTGATAGGGAGTAACAGGAATTTGCAGCTCTCCTTCGTTTTGAACATAGCCATCCAATGTTAGATATCTTTGGACGTTGTGAGAATCTATGTTGTACGAACCCATTCCTATAACATCATCCTTTAACTTTTCACGGCGAACATCTTTTTCCGTCATAACAAAATCGCCCACCATCCGCCTTGCTTCTCTTATGTAAAGCTGGTACGGCCAGTAATCATTGTCAACAAATTCATCCCCTGCATACCCCCACTTCTTAGCATCAACTCTAAGTTCTGCCGGTACAGCTTCATCATTTGCAGCAAAATACAACAGTCCTTGAATATACTCCCTGTGTTCTTTTTTTATTGTTTCTCTTTGCTGGTAATCAGCTTCAGGGTACAGGTAGCTTCCTCCTATGTAATCTGTGGAAAATGGTCCTGAATTATTAATGTCATACTTGTTGTTAGGCAATGGTCCGAAAAATATAATATCTGAAAATTTTATGCTTCTTCCTTCACTTTCCTTTAAGAAGTTAAGCCAGGCTGCAACGAGTAGATATCTTTCCCTTCTGTAGTTTTCAGGCTTTGAAAATGGAACTTGGTTGTTTGGATTGTTTGTTAGGCACAATCTGTAATTGTATGATTGCACCAACTCATCACCGCTCCCCGCTGGACCCGGAAGCCTGGTGGAAATTTCTTCATATAAAGTTTCATTTTTATCAAAAGCCTTTAGGTTATAATAAAAATTATTTCTCCCAAGAGGAGGAAGAACCCCTGCAAAACTTTCCAGGTAAACATCATTGCTTTCCCTGCCCACTGTGTATGATACACTTGATTTTGCCATGAGATCGCCTTCATAGGTGCTGTCGATGAAATTCTGAGCATAAAATAATAAACCATCCAGCATTTCAATGCTTATTAAGGAAGAGCCGTCTTTTTTCACGCCTCCTTTTTCCTTTAGAAGACTGTTAAAATAAACATGAATGTTTTCTTCTTGCAGCATTTTTTTGAAAATCAGTTCTGCAACATGTGGTTCGTAAAACCAGCTTATTTTTTTACTGTAATGCCTTCCTGCCAATTCAAAAAATTCTTTTGTCATTCCTCCTATTACTTTTATGTTTCCGTGATCCGTGTAGCTTAAGCCCCCGGAAACCATGCCGCCTAAGTGAGATGTCTGTTCTATGAGAGCAACATCCTTTCCTTCTCTTGAAGCAGAAACTGCTGCCATTATCCCCGAAGCTGTTCCTCCGTAAACAACAACATCATAAAAAAGAGGATACCTTACAAAGTCAACCTTCATTGGCTTCTGCCTAAGCTTTATGTTTGAAGACTTGTAATCCTCGTTGTCAACAGTGAACCGTACCTGGTCCGTCCCGAAAAATCTCCCAAAAGTATTTGTTATGCTCTGAAGAACCATTCCTTCATGCATGGCCTCAACATTCATGCCGCTGAGAAATTCCCTGCTTAAGTCAATGTGAAGTGTACTGTCCATACCCATGTCAAGCTTGTTAATGCGGCTGTTTTTTGGAAGCACCCTCACATTACCGATAACAACATCATAGTAGGCAGAAGTAAACACTTCCTCTGTTATATCATTTGTACTGAATTCTATATTTTCTGATACATTTCTTATTTTCATATCTTTTAGGTCAGGAAAATAAAAATTGATTTCTTCAGTCAGTTTGAAGTTCCTTTTAATTTCACTTAAGTAATAAGTCTTTTGAGTTATTTTTGCATTATCTTTAAAATCAGATAAAGCTTCCTCGCTTATAACAATAGATTTCACAAGCCCCACACCCTTGGCGTAATAATCAACAGTCTTTTTATTATCCCATACAGTCGTAACCTCTACTGCATTGTACATCTCGATTGGAGTAGAAACCATTGCAGTTGTTGAAGTAATTGTTCTGACGCCTCCTCCGTTTACAGACCAATGTCTTCCTTCTTCAAGTGGACCCATCATAAGAATTTCCATATTACCTGGATAGGTCATGAGATTTTTTCTGAAATAACTTTCTTCCTGTGATAATTTCAGCACGGCCTTATTGTCTAAAACCTGAATTACTGAAATATTCACTTCATCAGCATATTTTGTTCTTAACTGCATCATGTCTTCACTTGTATAATCTATGGTCATTTCATAAACTTCATCATTTTCTGCTGTAATGTAAGTATACTTTGTATCCTTCAAAACAGGAAAGTAATCAATGACCATGTCAATTTGAGTCTGTGGTTCCTGATCATCAGACTCCACAACCTCTCCCGTATCTTCTATTTGTTCCTTCAGATAAATTTCATATATGGAATATAAAAGAAAAGCAAAAGCTATAGTAATTGCAAAGATAACTACTCCTCGAACGATTTTTTTCATTAAATCACCCCTTTTGATGCCTTACTATATTTATACCTTGCATTTAAAATAATAAACCTTTAATGAAATTATTTTTTGATAATTGCGAAGTTATTAAAATTATTGTTTACATATTCACAAATAAATGTTACTATATTGTTAATTAAATATTTGTCTTTAATTTTACGAAATTGATTTTCCTAAAGCGCAAGCCATGGATGCAATTCGTTAGGGTATAGCTGGAAACGTCTATGCCTCCCGTTGGAAAGTAGAATTAATTGCAGGCGTAATTTTTGTACTATTAAATCTACAATTGCATCTTTCCCGGGAAAGATGTTTTTTTATGCCCGAATTTTTAAGACAACAGGAGGATGAAATGAATAGGGCAAAATTATCATTTATCAGTTTATCAGCAATACTTATCATGATGTTTGTTTTCACTTTTCCGGGTTTTGCAGAGGAAATAACTTCAGCTGAAAATACCCAGTTAAACTGGATGGACAAGGGTTGGGGAAAAATTCATGAAGGTGAAATATTTAATCCGGATTCGAACCTTACTCGAGGCGAACTTGTTGCTTTAATCAATTCATATTTTGATTTTAAAGAACAAAAGGAAATCAGCTTCAAGGATGTTAAACCTGAATCTTCATACTACAAAGAAATTTCAAAGGCATTCGGCGCAGGATATGTTCTTGGAAGAGATAATAACATGTTTGATCCTGAAAAACAAGTTACAAACGTTGAAGCTTACATAATGATTTCAAGAATCATGAATTTTGACACCACAAAGCAGCCTGAAAAAATGCTTCTTTTCAAAGATGCAGGGGAAGTTCCGTCCTGGGCTGAAAAAGAAATTGAAGCGTTTGTAAGTGAAGGATTTCTGGAAGGCAAAAATAAAATTAAACCATTTGAATATATGACAGGTTCTGATGCAGTGACTATGCTTGAAAAAACAAAAAACAGTCCTGAACCAGCTGTTGAAGCGCCTACAGCAACTGAGGAAAAAGGAAACGGAGTTGCTCCCTTGAACTTTTTGGGAGCTTCCTTCGTAACAATTGAAAACAATCAGTCAGTTGAAACAGGAACGTTTGAAGAAGGAAATCCAAGTGATGAGATTATTATCAAGCTTGTCTTTGACCGCGGTGTAGTTCGTGAATACTGGGAAAACAACCAGACACAAATAAGCCTTAAGGACAACAAGGGACAAATCATATCAAGTGAAGTTTTCCGCATTGAAAACTCAGATGCAGAAAAATCTTTCATATTCATAAAACCGACTGCAGCACTTAAGTCAGGAAAGACTGTCAACATAGTAATAGGTACTGATCTTAAAGCAAACAACGGAAATACTTTTGGAGAAGAAAAAACAATCAGTTTTACCGTTAAATAATTATTGGTAACAAAACATATTTTGTTATATTGAGGGCAGCCTTTTAGACAAAGATATCCTCCCCGGATAATTCACAAGGATGTTGTACGGAAGTCGCGTCTCCTTGCAACATGGTCTCGTCTGCCCTCAGATTAAAACTAATATGTTTTTTTATATTTTTTGCATTACATTTTGCGTACATTACAGGAGAAAATTATGAAAATAAAGTTATTACCTTTATTGATGGCAATGATTATGGCTTCCTGTGTAACTGCAGGTGCAGAAACCATAAATGCTGATGAAGGAAAGAAAGTTGAATTCTGTCTTGAGGATTCCATTCCGCAAAATTCAGCTGTGGATGTTGAGCCTGATTCAAACATAAAGCTTATATTCAATAAAAATGTTGTGAATTTAACTGTTAAGGAAAACAATTTAAAATGCATCATCCTTAAAGATGAACATGGACAAGTGGTTCCATCTGAACTTATTTTTCCAGATGACCAAGTAGAACCAGACAAAAAAAGAGAATTATATATTGATCCCGTTGATAACTTAAAAGAAAACACCACTTACACTGTGGAAATATCTCCTGACATGCTTGCTAAAAATGGAAGTAAACTTGGGGAAACAGTCTATGTTTCCTTTTCAACAATATCATCAGTTGCTCAGGAAGTTCCTGAAACAAAAAATACAGAGCAGCCTGTTAAAGCGACCGAAGAAGTTTCAACTACACCACAGCAAACTGAAGCAACAGAAGAAAGTACAGCAGAAGTAAAGGCTGAAGAATCTCCGGCGAAAGAAGATGCTGCATTGGAAGAATCCATCACGGAAGAAGTTTTAGAAGCAAATGCTCCGGAAGATGACAATCAATCTAGTGAGGAAAACTCATCAACGAAAGAAAATGAAGCTACTGAAGAACTAAAAAATTTCGGATTGATTTTTGCACTCATTGTCCTTATGCTTGCTGCTTCAGCATTTATTGTTTAACAAAAAAATCAAAAAGAGATAATCATGAAGAAAAACAAATTCATTTATATATTAATTTTCATGTCACCGTTTGTATTGATATTCCTGACTCTTTTTAACGGCAGGTATCCCATTCCACTAAAAGAAATACCGGGAATATTAGCCTACCCCTTTGCAGCATCTTCTTCCTTTAATGACACATACGCCACAATTATATGGAACATAAGGATGCCGAGAGCCTTGCTTTCTGCACTTGCAGGAGCTTCTCTTGCTGTAAGCGGAGCTGCTTTTCAGGGATTGTTTCACAACCCTCTTGTTAATTCAGGGATGCTCGGGGTGAGTTCAGGCTCAGGTTTTGGAGCAGCATTGGCAATATTACTTTTTGCACGGTCTTCTCCGTTTGTATACATATTTGCATTGATGTTCGGAGGAATTGCTGTATTTTTAAGTTATACCATCGGAAGAATTTACAACACAACTCCAACAATAATGCTTGTTTTGGGAGGAACTGTTGTTTCATCAATTTTTTCTGCCCTCATATCGCTGGTAAAATACATGGCAGACCCATTGAACGAACTTCCTGCCATCACGTTCTGGCTCATGGGAAGTTTTGCTTCAGCTAGTGCACAGGACATTTTGATTGGAGCTCCTCCGATGATTTTTGGAATAGCCGGACTCATACTCATGCGCTGGAGAATCAACGTCTTGTCCATGGGAGACAGGGAAGCTCATACATTGGGCATTAGCTCAAGTATCAACAAACTTGCAGCAATTATTTTTGCCACACTTTCAACTGCCGGAGCCGTTTGTGTAAGCGGAAACATAGGCTGGGTAGGACTGATAATTCCTCATGTAGGACGCATGATTGTGGGAAATGACAACAACTCGCTCATACCAGTAAGCTGTGCTTTGGGTGCTTCATTTTTGATAATAATAGACAACATTTCAAGAACTCTGATCAGCGGTGAAATTCCCATAGGAATTCTTACATCATTGGTTGGAGGGCCGTTTTTCATATATCTTTTGAAAAAGACCAAGGGAGGTTCATGGTAATGGATAAATGTACAGTACAGGTCAGCAATGCTTCCTTCAGTTACGGCAGCAAAAAAGTATTTAACAATATCAGTTTCAAAATCCGAAAAGGCGAAGTATTCTGCGTTCTTGGGCCTAACGGCTGCGGTAAAACAACTCTTTTGGACTGCGTGCTTGGAATTTTAAAATTAAATGAAGGCAATGTATTGATTGGAGATACGAACTTAAGAGAATTAAGAGAAAACAAGCTGGCTGAAAAAATGGCTTACGTTCCTCAAACTCATGAACGCTCATTTCCATACAAGGTCAAGGAAATAGTCTTGATGGGAAGGGCTCATAAAACTTCGATTTTTACTTCTCCTTCTGAAGAAGACAAAAAAATTGCAATGGATGCTTTGGAAAAAGTGGGAATATCAGAACTGGCAGATGTTCCCTACACTCAAATCAGCGGCGGACAGTGCCAGCTTGTTATGATTGCCCGGGCTCTTGCCCAGCAGCCGGAAATAATAGTAATGGATGAGCCCACTTCACATCTGGACTTTAAAAATGAGCTTGTTGTGTTGGAAACCGTGGCAGATCTGGTGAAGAAGCACAACATTTCCATACTGATGGCAACTCACTTTCCAAACCATGCTTATTATTTTGAAACAAATCATGCTCCAACCACAGTTGTTCTTATGAATAACGGAATTTTCGAAGAAACGGGAAAACCATACGATGTGCTGAATGAACAAAACATTGTAACCACATACAACATAAACTCCAAGGTTCTTGATTTCAGACTTGATGAAATGACTTCGATCAGGCAGGTTGTTCCCATATCCTTAATAAAAGAAAATCAAGGAGGAATAAAATGAAACTAAGACTGAAAATCAGCATGGCTGTATTTATTTTGTCTTTTGCTTTGCTTCAGGGATGTTCTTCAAAGGAACAGGCAAAAACTGAAGCACCAGTTCAGACACAGGCAGAGGAAACAAGCACCATCACTGTTGTTGACTGCTTTGACAGGAAGGTTGAAATCCAATCACCAGTTAAAAAAATAGCATGCGGTTACGCCTACACCGGACACGTTGCAGCGCTTTTGGGAAGAGGCGATGATATTGTGGCAGTTGTTGACGGCTTGAAAAGAGACAAGGTCCTGACACAGATGTATCCTCACATAAAAGATCTTCCTGTACCATTCAGCACAGGAACAATAAACATAGAAGAACTTCTTGCATGCGATCCGGATGTGGTTTTTCTGAAAACTGACACCGCTCTTAATAAAAGTGTGACAGAAAAGCTTGACAACCTGCACATTCCCTATGTTGTCATTGATTACTTTACAATGAAAGAACAGCTTGAAACAATTTCAATTATGGGCATGGTTCTCGGCGAAGGCGAAAGAGCTCAGAAATATATTGATTACTACAACAATGTAATCGACAGCACACAAAAAATCACTTCTTCAATACCTGAAGAAGAAAGGGTGTCCGTTTATCATTCTGTAAACGAAGCAGTGAGAACCGACGCTGCTGGAAGCTTTCAGGACGACTGGATGGAAATTACGGGAGCCATTAACGTATCCACCAGTGGTGAGCTTGAAATTTCAGGTGACAAGACATACGCCACACTGGAACAAATCTATGTTTGGAATCCGGATATAATCATAGCAAATGAATCCGGCGTACCAGAGTACATTTTAACCAACGACCAGTGGTCTTCACTCAGAGCGGTAAAGAATAAGGATGTATATCAGATACCTAACGGAGTATCGCGCTGGGGTCATCCGGGCTCAATTGAAACACCTCTGGCCATCCTGTGGACATCAAATCTCTTGTACCCTCAGTACTTTGAACATATTGATATGAAAAAAGTTACACAGGTCTATTATCGAGACTTTTTCAATATTGAATTAAGCTCTGATGAAGTGACGCAAATATTAAACGGAAAAGATATGAGAGAATTGAGAACTAATTAGTTCAATGAAGGGAGAATTATATGAAAACTTTTGTATGCATCGACGACACGGATAATTTGGAAACAAGAGGAACAGGAGAACTTGCCAGCATAATGATCGAAAAAATCGAAGAGAAAGGCTGGGGCAGGTGCACGTACATTACAAGACACCAGCTGTATTTTCATCCTGACATACCTTACACGTCACACAACAGTGCCATGTGCTTTGTAATAGACCATACCAATGAAATATTCGAAGATTTGAAAAACTTTGCTGTGAATTTTCTTGAAACCGAAACTGCAGAGGGTTCAGACCCAGGACTTTGCATTGCAGAATATGATAAGATTAAAGACAAAGAAATCCTCATGAATTACGGAAGAAAAGCAAAAAAAGAAATTCTTAACAAACAAATTGCTTACAAGACTGCCCATGAACTCGGCATTCATCTTTCCGAGCATGGAGGAACAGGCGGCGGCATAATAGGTGCGCTGGCAGGAGTAGGTCTGCGCCTCACCGGCAATGACGGGCGTATTAAAGGAAAAATGAAATTTCCTATTCCGGGAAATACGCTGACTGTTAAACAAATACTAGAAAATTCTGACATAGACAAGGTTCAGAGCATAGATGGACAAGTTCTTGGAGAAAGTGAAAACATAAATCTCGGAGAAAAGGTAAAGGCAGTTTTTCTTGATTACAGCAAGGTACTGCTTGTGTATTCAGCAAAAGAAGAACAAACAGGTGCAGCCTCATGGAACACATGCATAAAGGAACAGCTTAAAAAATATTAAAAATCAAGCGGACTACTCGTCCGTTTGATTTTTATCCATAACATTGTCCTTCAATTTGCTGCACGTTCTTCATCAATTCCAAGGTTTAGAGCAGTTTCAGCCGCATCTATGTTGGCACCAAGGAATATGAAGTCCCATGCGTATTTTGACTTCTTTAGCTCAATCATGTCCTTGATTTTCCTGAATGTATTTTCATTTTTACCATTCATTTGTTAATAAGAGGATAACATTTTATTGACTTGACAACTTTTCGCTTAAATCAAGGGCTTTTTTGTCAAACACCGCAAGGTAGACAGTCATGTCATTTTCAAGGAGAAATTCCTGGATTGCTGCCATGGCAACATTTAATGCCTTGTCCTTTGGATAACCATAAATGCCCGATGAAATCAGAGGAAAAGCAATGGATTGGAGATTATGCTCCTTTGCAAGATTAAGAGAATTTAAATAACAGTCTCTTAAATGCTTTTCTTCGCTGAAGTTTCCACCTTGCCATATGGGGCCCACTGTATGGATAATATATTTTGCAGGAAGTGCATGTCCTTTTGTAATAACAGCTTCACCAACATCACAGCCGCCTATGGAGTCGCATTCCTTTTGCAGTTCTTCCATTCCAGCAGCATTAAAAATTGCGCCGCATACACCACCGCCCATTTTAAGCCTTGTGTTAGCTGCATTTACTATAACATCAACATTCATTTTAGTAATATCACTTCTGATAATTTCAAATGGCATGTGTTCCCCCCTTATGCTTATAGCATTACTGGTATATGTTGTTTAAAAAACTTTTACCCGTCTTTGTCCTGAAATACTTTTGCTCAATTATCTCTATCTGTTCTTTTTGTATATTTTCTTCAAAAATGTTTACCAGAAAATCTGCTTCCACAAGTATTTGAAAATCAATTCCGTCTATTTTGCTGTATGTATGGTGATTGCCTATTAAAAACTCAATTCTTTCTTTTATGTCTTCGCTTAAATTGAATTTAGCCATGATTTCCCTTGCAGCAGGTGGTCCTTCAATTTCCTGGTAAATTCCTGCCGAAGAAGAATATTTTCTTTCGCTTTCCTTTATTCCAATGTCGTGCAAAATTGATGAAATTTCAAGAACTTCCTGTTCTTCCTTTGAAATTTTCTCAAGTTCTCCTATGCTTTTGGCATAGGCATACACCTTCAGTGCGTGGTTGATTCTTACTGCGTCTTTTTCAAAATATTCAATCATCTTTTTCATTATTTTGCTTACATTATTCAATTTATCACCTGCCGATTTATGAATTACAAATCCATGACCATTGTGTAGAGATTGTGTGTTTTTTTCTTGTAATCCCTTTTTGCTTCCTTAACTTTTTTATAACCAAGAGATGACCAGAACATTACACCGTTAGTGTTTTCCTCTACTGCACCAAGCCTAAGCATTTTTGCTCCTGAATTTATTGCTAGATTTTTAACTGCATCATGTGACATCCTGCCCAGACCAGTTTTCCTTTTTTCAGGATCTATGAACATGAGTCCGATTATCCATGAATCAGGTTCAGGATAATTTCTCACAACTTCTATAAGTCCTGAAAGTTCATTTTCAGCACTAAAAATTCCAACAACAAATTTATCCTCGTAAGTGTTGTTTGGAGGAAGAGATGTGAAAATTTCCACTGCATCCTCATAATCCGGATATGTTCCGTCATGGAGAAGGTAATAGTCTGAGCATCTCTTGCACAGTCCATATACCTGATTAATGTTGTCTTTTTCATTAATAGTTTTTACTTTATATCCGTTTTTTAAATCAATACTGATTTCCATATTACCCTCATAATTATACTAGTTTTCGTGGCGGTATCATAGTTAGCGGTTCTAAAAAACACCATGAACAATCTGCATCGAAACAAATTATTCTTCATTCCACTGCTTCACAAGAGCCACTGCATAATCCTTTTCAATTTTAGAAACTTCCTTGTTGTCTATGAGTGCTTTCAGCTTGTCATCACGTACCCATTTGCACATTTCTCTGCTGTAACCGTAATAGTCGTGCTCGTTTGTCTTAACAATAAGCTCCTTGTTTTTGTCAATATAGTACGTTGCAAACAAATCAGCATAAATGTCTGTAAATTCCCAGTACATTTCATAGTCAAACAACGGTTCAAAAACATCAAGAAGTTCTCCGTAGTACCAGCTTTGTTTTTCCTTTGGTCTGTTAAAACGGGTCCATACTTCTTCCTGCATAACAGCATAATCTGCCTTAATGCTTCTTAAATTTGAAAGCTTGTCGGCCAGAGACAAAAGCATAACATCCATATCAGCTTCTCTTCCAAGGTAATCAATTGTGTGCTGCTTTCTTACTTCCCATGATTTTGACTTATCTTCTGAACAAGCAGCTACAATGGCTGCAACTTCACTTCCAAATTCTCTTTCAATGTCGTCTATTTCAACATGAGTGTCTTCCACAGTGTCATGGAGGAGTCCAGCAATTATGAGATTTTTGCTGCATTTGTTTTCTGTGAGTATGTGTGCTACCTCAAAGGGATGCACTATGTAAGGAGCATCTGAGCCTTTCCTTACCTGGTTTCTGTGAGCTTTCGCTGCAAATTCAATAGCTTTATGTATCATTTTATCACTCCGTTAATTTTTTTTATTCTTTTATTTTAAATGGACTGAAGGACATTGTTCTTTGAAAGCCATTCCTTCAAGGGCTGATTTAATTCTTCCTGTTTGAGCACTTCCTTCATCTTCGACTGAACATAAAAAACATCAGCAAAATTTCCGCCTTTTCTTTCAATGCGCTCAGTCATTGATTTAATAACTGATGTTGGTTCCTTTTCATCTGCCAGCGTCAGGAATATATAAACATTCTTATTTTTAAAATTCATGCTGTGAAGGATGGAATTTAAGGGAGTTGAACTGTGACCTGCCCACACCTGGCCTCCAATAAAAATATTGTCATAGCCGTCATCATTCAAATCCGTGCTTTTGATTTTGCCTTTAAGTCCAAGTATTGATGAAAATGCTGCCCATGCAAAGCCTGCTGCTTCCGGTTCCTTAACCAGTTCAATTTTTTTAAGCTCTCCTCCGGACAAATTTGATATTTCCTTTGCCACAGCTTCAGTATTGCCGCTTAAGGTGTAATAAACAACTAAATTCTTCATTGCTCTCCTCCATTATATTGAGACTGTATCAACATTTCCTTCTGCATTGCAATAGCTGTAAAATATTGTATCCTATTCTATTATTATCTCTAATTTCTTTCTTGTCAACAAAAAGGCTTAAATTCTTAAATATTTGCTAAGAATATTTTAGTTTTAATTGTTGAAAATATATACTGTTAATGATATACTCTTCTTCATGTATAAAACGAGGAGAACTTATTTATGAAAATTGGATTTGACAACAATAAATACTTAAATATGCAATCTGAACACATTAAAGAAAGAATTGCACATTTTGACAATAAGCTTTATCTTGAATTCGGCGGGAAATTATTTGACGATTACCATGCATCAAGAGTGCTTCCGGGCTTTCTGCCGGACAGCAAGCTGAAAATGCTGTCTCAGCTCAAAGACCAGACAGAAATTATCATTGCCATAAATGCCGATGCAATAGAAAGCAACAAAATCCGAGGAGATTTGGGAATTACTTATGACGATGATGTTTTTCGTCTTATAGATGCATTCCGCAACATGGGATTTTTTGTGGGAAGTGTTGTTATAACTCAATACACAGAAGGCGCTGCAACAAAACAGTTCCGCCGCAAGCTTCATGAACTAGACATCAAATCATATCTTCATTACAAAATAGAAGGATACCCAAGCAACATTAAACTCATTGTAAGCGATGAAGGCTATGGCAAAAATGATTATATCGAAACTGAAAGACCATTGGTTGTTGTAACAGCTCCAGGGCCTGGAAGCGGAAAGATGGCAACATGTCTTTCACAGCTTTACCATGAAAACAAGCGCGGTGTGAAGGCTGGATACGCAAAGTTTGAAACTTTCCCTATCTGGAACCTGCCTCTTCACCATCCGGTTAACATAGCATACGAAGCAGCAACAGCAGACCTTAACGATGTTAACATGATTGACCCGTTCCATCTGGAAGCATACGGCAATCCTACAGTGAATTACAACAGAGATATTGAAATATTCCCTGTATTAAATGCAATATTTGAAAGTATTTTTGACAAGAGCCCTTATAAGTCACCAACAGACATGGGCGTTAATATGGCAGGAAACTGCATCACTGACGACCAGGTGTGCAAAGATGCTTCAAAACAGGAGATCATAAGAAGATACTACCAGGGCCTTTGCGACATAAAAAGAGGACGCTGCTCAAGAGATGTTCTTTACAAATTGGAACTTCTCATGAAACAAGCGGGAGTTTCGGAAAGTGACCGCAGAGTTGTTGAACCTGCACTCAAGCGTGAAGAAGAAACAGATTATCCGGCAGTTTCCATAGAACTTCATGACGGTCAGATTGTAACAGGCAAGACTTCAGATTTGCTTGGAGCTTCAGCAGGAGCTCTTTTAAATGCCATAAAAACTCTTAGCGGAATTGATGATGAAGTTCACCTTGTTTCTCCTGAAGCAATAGAACCTATTCAAACATTGAAGACTTCTTTTCTGGGAAGCTGCAATCCAAGACTTCATACAGATGAAATATTGATTGCACTTTCTGTGAGCGCTGCAAACAACCCTGAAGCAAGACTGGCACTTGAACAGCTTCCTAATTTAAAAGGCTGTGAAGTTCATTCAACAGTGCTTCTTTCATCTGTTGATGAGCAAATATTCAAGAAACTTGGAGTTCATCTAACTTGTGAGCCTAAATACGAATCCAATTGCATATACCATAAACATTAAAAAAAATCCCAAGCATTGCTTGGGATTTTTTAACTTCGGACGTATGGCGAATCTTGTCCGCCCATGGTTGTTTTGGTTTGAGATTCATTATTTAAAGAGTATATCTTTTGCAATTTTCAGGCACTCTGCCCCGTTTGACTTATCTCCCGTGCACTGAAGAAGGAAGTTGTTTCCTCCTCCCTTTCCATTCATAATAACTCTGCACTTTTCAAATATATTCTTAATATCATAATTCATGTTTTTTGACTGACCTATTACAAGGCTGCATCCAGTATCAGCTTCAGAAACCATTACTGCCACATAGTTTTCATCCTCAGTTATCTTTGAGCAAATATATCTTAAGTCCTTTACATCCTCATCTGACGCTGAAAATATATACTTTAAATTTTCCTTCTCTATGGCATTTGTTTTTAAATCTCTTGCCTTATATTCATTGATACTGTTCTTGAGATTGTTCACATCTTTTTTTAATTGCTTGTTTTCATTAATAATTTTTTCAAAATTATCCATGATCATGTCTGCCCTGCAGGTCAAAATGGATGACAGAGCTGAAATATTTCTGTTTTTAATTATGTAGTCACCAAGTGCCCTTTTCCCGCAAAGGAATTCCACTCTTGTTCCCTGCTTGTATTTTTCAGTCTTTGTAACCTTTATAATTCCTATTTCTCCTGCATTTCTCACATGAGTTCCACCGCATGCTGAAATGTCGCAGTCCTGGATTTCAATTATTCTCAAAACATCGAGTTTCAGAGGATCTTTTCGTAGATCAAGCTTCATTGCTTCTTCATAGGAATAATTTTTAGCAACAACAATTTTATTATCATAAATGATTTTGTTGCACAATTGTTCCGCCTGTTCAATCATATCTTCAGTGAGTGATATGTCCAGATCTATTGTTGTATAATTATCGCTCAAATGAAATCCCACAGTGTTTCCGCCGAACAAGTGAGAAATAGCATATGAAAGAATATGCTGTCCTGTATGCTGCTGCATATAGTCAAATCTTTTGCTGAAATTTATGTTAAGTTTAACTTTGCCGCTTATTTCATCCTTCAGAATGTGTACAATTTCATCGCCAAGTTCCTGCACATCACATACATCAATGTTGTTTATTGTTCCTTCATCCTTTGGCTGTCCTCCGGACATGTGAGGATAAAATATTGTTTTGTCAAGTATTGCTTCATAAAAATCATCTTTTTTAATACAGCTTATAACTTCTGCTTCAAGTTCAGTAAGGTAGGAATTTTCCTGATAAATTTTTTCGCTTGTCTTCATCTTGTCTCCTGTTAACAAATTATTATATTATTAATATAACACATTTTCATAAATAAATGAACAACAACTACGCAACAAAAAAGCGGCACATGCCGCAGTTTTATTTTATAACTCTTGTTGCTCCATAGTAATATTTAGAAAAATATCCTGATGACAATGTGTCAAGTTTTACAGTTTGTCCAGGTATTGGAGAATGTATGAAGTTTCCATCTCCAACATAAATTCCAACGTGATTCAGATTATATGAAGTTGATGAATACTTGAAGAAAACCAAGTCTCCCGGCATAAGCTCAGACTTTTCAACTCTTACTCCTATTGAATACTGATCAGTAGAAATTCTTGGCATGTCAATACCGAAATTAGCCATTACATATTTTACATAACCGGAGCAGTCAAAGCCGCTGGGTGAACTTCCTCCTGCCACATAAGGAGTGCCGATGAACTGTTTTGCGTAATCTACCACATTGCTTCCTGAAGGTGATTCAGTAGATTTATCTATTATTTTCACATATTCAGCAAAGACATAGGCTGTTGCAGAGTTGTATTCTATTTCATACCAGCCGTTGCTGAGAGTTTTTATATTGAATGTGCTTCCTAAAGAAAGTTTCCCTAATATTTCTGTTTCTGTTGAAGGACCGCTTCTTACATTAAGTATATTTACAGTAACTTTTCCCTGTTGAATAGGTTCTTGAGGAGTTGTTTCCTGAATTTCAGGTACTTGAATTTCTACTGATTGAACTTTATTTTCTTCATTTATGACTTCTGCTTGAATGTTTTCCTGTGTATCTATATCAACAGCATTAATTTCTGTTGCAAATGCTGTTGTACATAGCATTATAGACGTTATTCCCGCAATGATAATCGTTTTCCTAAAATTGTTCATAATTTACCTGCTATTCAGAAGAAATGAATAGTACTCCCTTTTCTAATTTATCCGGATTGAATTTCCATTGCCAAAATTTCTTAAAATTATACTGAATCTAAATAGTCTTAAAAATTTTAAAGTAAGATATTTCGACATTGAAAACGTATAACTTCAATTATTTTATCAAAAAAAGGAGAATTTGTCAATGCAAATATCATTTTCTCCTAATCTTATCCCAGTTTATCACCTTTCTCAACGGTTCTTTCAGGCTGTATAAGAACTACCCCTCCCTTTGAATATGTACCAAGTACAAGTACCTCCGAAATAAAATCTGCTATTTGCCTTTGAGGGAAATTTACAACTCCAAGCACCTGACATCCTATTAAATCTTCTGCGCTGTAAAAATCAGTTATCTGTGCACTAGATTTTTTAACTCCTATTTCATCTCCAAAATCAATCCATAGCTTGTAAGCTGGTTTTCTTGCTTTCTCGAAAAACTCAGCCTTGATTATTTCTCCCACACGAATATCTATTTTACTAAAATCATCAAATGTAGCCATATACCCTCCATTGTCCAATGTTTTCTTATTATTATATCACATTATATTTGCTTTCATATTCTTTTTTACACATATACACGCATCGTTACATAGATAAAAAAATAAACGCCTTTAGGACGTTTAATATTATTTTAGTTTAGATCAAGCATATTTCTATTATTATCAAGCATTCTAATAAACTCTTGAACCATGTCTGGATCAAACTGCGATGAACTGCATCTTATCAGTTCCTCAACTGCCTGCTCATAGGTTTTTCTCTTGTGATATGGCCTGTTTGAAGTCATGGCATCAAAACTGTCAGCCACACTTAATATCCTCACAAGATAAGGTATTTCATCTCCATTTAATCCTTTAGGATATCCTGTTCCGTCATACCATTCATGATGGTGCAATATAAGAGGCAGCACTTCACTTAGAGCAGTAACAGTCCTTACAATCTGTGCTCCGTTTTCAGGATGTGTCTTGAGCAGATTCCACTCTTCATCTGTAAGCACGCCTATTTTGTTTAATACATCCTTGCTTATTTGAATTTTTCCTATATCATGTAGATACGCTCCATACCTCAATGTCTTTCTGTCATTGTCAGAAAGATTGAGATGGTTTGCCATAAGCTCGCAGTAAATAACTACTCTGTCTGTGTGAGCATATGTGTAACGGTCCTTTGCATTGATAACACTTATTAGAGTCTTTATGGAACTTATTAAATCAATATGTTTTTCGTCAATATCCTCTTTCAATTCTTCCAACACTGAATAATAGCTTTCAACTCTGTTTTTATTGAAAAACTTTGCCCTGTACAAAGCATCATCAGCAGTATTGATTAGTTCTTTTTTGTTTTTAGCCTTTATGGGATAACATGAAACACCTATGGAAATAGTCAAATTTCCGCTAGGTTGATTTTCCTCACCTTCAAAATGTGTGTTTTCTACAGCATCTCTTAATCTGTTTCCTATTTCAACAGCTTCTTCCTCGCAGGTATCCGGCAAAATAATTGCAAATTCTTCACCGCCGTATCTTGCAATCACATCATTTTCTCTTACATTTTTTTTGAATATTTCTCCGAACTTATTCAGCACCACATCTCCTGCACTATGGCCATAAAGATCATTGTAATATTTGAAGTGGTCAATATCAATGAATAAAAGCCCCAGTACCTTATTTGACTTGTCTGCTTCGTGAATATGCTCAGACAATGAATTTTGGAAATATCTGTGGTTATATACGCCGGTCAACTCGTCAATATTTGCCAAATGCAATGTATTTTCCCTGTGCTGGTTTTCAAGTTTCACATAATACCCCAAAAGCCATGCCATTATAACAAAAACTCCTGACAGCACCAAATCTGCTTCAAAATATTTGTTAACACCGGTTTTATACCCCAGTAAATCTATTATCAAAATAGCAACAGAGCTTATGACTGCAGTTGTTATGCCAGTTTTGAAGCCATATTGAATTGTATTTGCAATTATTATAAATAAATACAGGAATTTGTACTGGCTTTCATGGAATCCTGATATACAAATCAGTCCTGTATAAATGGCCATAAAAACTACACTTTCTATGAGGCTGCTTATATTATACACTTGTTCTATCTGATCTTTTTTAAAACTGTGCAGCCATCCCTCACATATGAGAACAAAAATTCCAAAACCTATGAAGTTCAACGCAACAATGTTATTTCCAATTGTATTGCTAACCCACGACATCATATAAAGGTTTTCTGGAAATTGTGTAAATATAACAATACCACATATCAAAAGAGAAATGAGCTTTAATACAGACAACATGTCATATAATTTTTGTTTTCTATTTATGTCAATTTGCATCATTTTTATCACCTGCTTTGCATGTCCAATAAAAAGGGGTCATAAGACCCCTTTTTATTCTTCTCTTAATGATTTAGGTTCTTCTGGCTGATACATTCCCCACCAGCAAGCTGAAGCAGTAGTTGTTGTAGCTAAAAATGACAACATTACAGCTGCTAAAGTCATAACCTTCAATACTAGACCTTTTTTCATTTGTTCGCCCTCCTATTTAGTATAGTCGTACCCCCCATAAACGTATCTAAAGATTCTATAATTATGTGTCCCAGAGATACCAAAGTTATAGATTGCCATAAAATACCTGTGGATATACATACGGCAACTGTTAAAAATTTTATGTTATTTGTAAGTACATAGGCATATGTTAAAACTATGTTTACGGCCAACATGCTTAAAGTAAACATCAAAGACTGCTTTTTAAGACGTTTTCTTTTATCTGGATTTTTTAACGGTTTGTTGGCACTGCCAACAGGACTGTATTTAATCATAACATAGAAAACAAAAGCAAATTCTAATGCCATTAATCCAATTAAATATACAAATTCAATATTAATCATCAGATATTTTACCAAAAGACCAAGAACACAAAATATAATCATTCCAATAACAGCACAGTTCAATGGTTTAGTTGCATGGACTCCGCCTGAAAACTTCCTTAAAATTGCCGCTGCAAATGAAATAATCATAGATTCAGCAAAAACCCCTAACAAAAGACCAAAAGCTACAATTGCAAAAATAGACAATACAGTCTGAATTAGTGCAAACGCTCCGTAGGCAATAACCTCTTCCTGGTCTTGTCCAAGGGATAAATTTGATGAAACAATTGAAGCAAAGGATTTAGAAACATTATCAATCCAGTTCATTTTTAATCCTCTTGCTTTTAAAATTAATAATCATAACTACAATCAAGTAATAGAATATCATTGAAGGAATACCTGCTATTACCGATAACAATGTTTGTCCAGACAATGCTGATGTAAAATTAAGTGAATTGTAGACAACAACCAGAATTATATCTGAAGAAAACAACAATATTACTGATGTCAAAGTAGCTTTAATTGCTTTATGTATCTCAATATTATTCAATTTAACAGCCAATGCAATATCAAACAAAATAGCTATAATTGTATGTACTCCGAAATGAATTGGCAAAAATCGTACAAAATAAATTCCGACACCTCCAATTACACCGGATATTAATACTTTTTTTAAATCAACTTCTGAATCAGATAAAAGACAAATTGCATACATAACTAAAAATGTTTCAGGAATTATTCTGATAAACAGTGAATATATAGGTTGCTGAAGCATAAAATTCTCCAAGTTGAATCATATTTTTAATCTAATTTTTATTATGTTTCGTAAAAATTATAGCATTTAGTGTCGATAAATACAATGTTTTTTCAAAATAATTACAATTAATTAGGTAAAAAATGCTTTATTAACAATTATTTCCTTTGACCGATAATAATAATGTAATTTCAAGGAAAAACTTCAAAATAACAATTAAAAACTAAACAGCTCCACAGCAATTAAATCTAAAATCATCTCAGCAATAACTGCCTTCAACTTCTCTGCAGTATTCTACCAGTTTGTCCTTTACATTGCCAGGTGAAAGAATTTTAACCTTGTTGCCGAACTGAAATATCCACCCCAGAAAAGGAGGACTTATTTGAACTCTTACAATTGCCATGAAGCTTTCCTGGTCGTATTTGCGTATTATTGTTTTTTCACCAAAGCGGTCAATTACAACACCAAGCAGAGAATTATCAAACAATGCTTCCAAAGTTACTTCCTCTCCTCCAAACATACCAAACACTTTTTTTGCATGATCTCCAAAATTTATATGATCTCCTTGTTCTACTGCTATTTCCAGAACTTCAATGTCTTCCATCTTGTCCACACGAAAGTGAGAAACTCTATCATGTTTTTCACAATTAGCAATCAGGTAGTAATTTTCATCATACAATGTGAGGGCATAGGGACTTGCTGTATATCTTTCACCATTGTTTCTGTATCTTTTTTTCTTGTCAACTGTATATTCAAAGTACTTGAAGGAAATTTGCCTGTGGGTTGCAACAGCAAGATGTATTCTGTCAACATTGCAGTAAATTTTTTCATTCATGGTTTTTACTCTGTCTGCCACATAAACCTGTCGTTTAAGCTGCAAAGCCTCGTAATTACTGGCTAGGCTGCTTATTTTCCTTATGAGGTCTCTAGATTTTCTTTCAGTGATAAATTTAGACGATGCCACAGCATCTGCAAGAAGTTTAAGCTCTGCCAGTTCAAAAGTTCTGTCCCCGACATAGTAGCTGTAAGTCTTTGATTTTTTGCACAAAATATCAATTCCGTAGCTTTTTAAGGAATCAATATCGTTGTAAATGCTTTTTCTTTCTGCATTTATGTCGTATTTTTTTAGTTCGTTTATAAGATCTGGAACTGTTAAAGAATGTTCTGAGTCAGTTTTTTCGAAAAGAATTTTCAACAAATACATCAGCTTTAATTTTTGATTTGATAATTTAGACATTTTACCCCCCGATACAATGTTAATATTTAATTGTACTTTTACAACAATATTTCATAAATACCTGCCTACCCCGGCATTTAATTTATCGGCTGTATTTTATATAATTTTATAATTTTATAAATTTTATTTTGTTGCATATTAAAATGATGAAATTAGTCAAAACACATAATGATAATACAATTATTATATAATAGTCTTACTAAGTATACAATAATATTAAATAATTT
>NZ_CANG01000909.1:0-13682 GCF_000309315.1 Sedimentibacter sp. B4 | reverse complement strand
TTTTTTGTGAAATATTTTTGTAGAATTGCTTACATAAAATTATCTTAGTTTTTACATTAATTTCTTTTTCTTGAAAAACCATATACAGATTATAAAAACTGAAATGCTCAGTAATATTACAAATGCATAACCGTATTCCCAGTGGAGCTCCGGCATAGTTGTAAAATTCATTCCGTACCAGCCCACAATGAGCGTAAGCGGGAGAAATATTGCAGTAATTACTGTAAAAAGTTTCATTGTGTTATTTAAATTAAGGTCCAGCTGAGCCTGGTAGGATTCTCTTATTTGTGTTACATAATCCCTTAAATTTCCAACTTTTCTGTTGAGGCGCTCAATCCTGTTGAACAAAATAATAAAGTAAGTTATTGATTTGCTGTCCAGAACATTGTTGCTGTTTTCGGTAATGTCTTCAATAATGTCTAAAAGCGGCTCATAATGTTTCTTTAAAAACAAAAGCTTTTTTTTAAGATTTACAATATCTGAAATATAATCCTTTGTTTTGCCTTCAATTACATCAACCTCCACATCCTGAATTTCTGCTTCAAGGTATGAAAGCATCTGATAGTCTTTTGCTGACATTTTATCAAATAATGTATACAATATTCTGTCCAAGCTTAAAATCATGGACCCTTTTGAGTCTACATCTTTTTTAACGTCATCAATTATGCTTAGATCTGCTTTTGTAACAAGAAGCAGGCATTTTTTTGTCAAGTAGAAATCAAGTTCGTCAAAAGTGTATGTATCTCGTGTTGCATCTATTATGTTAAGGATTCCAAAACTGTAATTCTCATAAATTTCAACTTTCGGAGTATCATCTTTGTGTATGCAGTCGTTTATTGTAGTGTAGTTGAAGCGGAAATAACCGTTTACATCCATCAGTTCATTGGGATTAAGGATAAAAAGAAAAGTGCTTTCTTCATCTTTTTTAAAGTTTTCATAATCTATTTCAGAAAGCTTATCCTGGTTTATTTTGTAAATTACCAAATTATCACCTCAATTTAAGATTTTATTATGGAAAATGAGTTATATTAATTATAATCTTAACAGTTTTATTGTTCACTGTAAATTGATATTTAGTCATTAGTTAAATTTTTGTTCAGGAATACAAAAAAGTTTATAAAATATATATACAATCTTGAAATAACTATTAATTGATGATAAAATGAATAATCTAAAAAATATTAAAGGGCGTAAAATGAAAACTAAAATTAACAGGTACGATATTGCACTGATTGCAGCAATAGTATTAATCAATGTGGTGATACTTTTTTCAGGAGGAAGAAAGGCTGTACATGCTGATGAAAAAATTGCCTACGTCTACTCCCACGAGGAACTTGTGGGGGAATATGTCATGTCTGATGACTATGAAACAGAGTTCACTGTAGGCGACGAAAAATCAGGCTACAATACGGTTCACATAGAAAACGGAGAAGTATGGATACACGATGCTTCCTGTCCCGATAAAATATGTCTTTCACAAGGCAAGATTTCAAGAGACGGTGAAATAATAGTTTGTCTTCCAAATCAGTTTATGATTCAAATTGAAGATAAGTCCGAGGAAGAAAATGACGTTGATTTTATGGCACAATAAGGAAAAGGAAAATTATGAATAAATTACAAAGATACATTTTTTTATCTCTGCTTACTGCAGCTGCTTTAATCTTGAGCATTTTAGAAGGAATGATTCCCTTGCCATACATAGCACCCGGTGCAAAGCTGGGGCTCTCTAACATAGTTACAATGACAGTAATAGTTGTTTTTGGCTTTAAAGATGCAATGCTTGTAGTAATACTCAGATGCATTCTTTTGATGCTCGTGGCAACAAACCCTGTTACATTTATTTACAGTCTGGCAAGCGGAATTATGAGCACAGTAGCAATGAGCCTGGGGCTTAAATACTGCAAAAAATTAAGTTTCATAGGTGTGAGTGTTCTTGGAGCAATGACCCACAACGCAACACAGGTTACTGTTGCTGCCATAATTTTCGGAACGTTCAACCTGTATTATTACATGCCTGTTTTATCTCTTGTAAGCATTTTTACAGGCTGTTTTGTTGGGTATTCTTCAATTTTTGTTTCTGACAATTTAAACAGGACACTATTAAGATTGCGAAGAGAGGTATAACATGAAGAAGGGAAATACCATTTACTTGGTTTTGTTGATTTTAACATCAGTTATCATTGGCACAATTTTGGGTCAAGCCTTTGCAAGTACTTTTCCTATTTTGAATTATGGAGAAGGAATTGGATTCGGTCCGGCAACTTTAGACTTGAACATATTCACTCTAACATTCGGTTTTAGTGCAAATCTAACAGTTGCAGGAATAATTGGATTGTTAATTGCAATAATAGCTTATAGAAAACTTTAAGGATGAATAATGAAAAATATAATATTAGCTTCTAAATCACCGAGAAGGATTGAGATGCTATCAAAATATCTGGAAAACATAATTGTTTTTTCACCTGATACGGATGAATTGGTAAATGACCTGGATCTTCCGGAAACAACAGTCATGAAAATTGCTTTTGAAAAGGCATGGAAAGCCTCTTGCGACTTTGAGATAAAAGGAATCATAATTGCAGCTGACACTGTAGTATTTCTTGATAAGATTATGGGAAAACCAAAAGATTATGAAGAGGCATTTTCAATGCTTAAATCACTGTCTGGAAAAACTCACAGCGTTTATACGGGAATCTGCATCATAGACAGTGAAAATGGAACAAAGGTTGTTGATTATGAAAAGACATTTGTTGAGTTTAACCCTCTTACAGATGACTTTATTAGACGTTATCTAAAAACAGGAGAACATTTAGATAAGGCAGGAGCTTACGGAATTCAGGGCTATGGAGAGCTCATGGTTAAAAAAATTGATGGCTGCTACAACAATGTGAAGGGCCTTCCGCTTACAAAACTGAATACTATTCTTACAAAACATTTTTCTCTTAAGCTGCTTTAATGCAAAATTGCATATTGGAGGATAAAATGGACAATACTAACTACACCATAAAATCAATGCCCAGAGATGAAAGACCTCAGGAAAAATTGCTGAAATATGGAGCTAACTATTTGTCCGACTCAGAACTTATTGCAGTTATCATAAGGACAGGAAACAAAGACGAAAATGCAGTTATGCTCGCCCAAAAAATTTTAAAGGAAGAAGGAAAAGGCTTAAGAAACATTGCCGAATCTACTCAAGAAATTTTGCGGTCATACAAGGGCATAAACGATGTAAAAGCTGCACAGCTTCTTGCTGTGGCTGAAATAAGCAAAAGAATAAGCACTTTAAAAGTTGACAAAATTAAAATATCTTCCCCCGGAGATGCCGCTGTTGTGATGATGGAGGAAATGAGATATTACAAAAAAGAATATTTTAAAATCATATTGCTTGACACTAAAAACAACATAAAAAAAGTGTCACAGATTTCAGTTGGAAGTCTGAACAGCTCCATTGTACACCCTAGAGAGGTGTTTTATGAAGCTGTAGCAAATTCATGCTCTTCAATAATTCTTGTGCACAATCATCCAAGCGGCGAAACAGAACCAAGCCATGAAGATATAGTACTTACAAACAGACTGGATGAATGTGGAAAAATATTGGGAATAAAGGTCTTAGACCACATTATCATAGGGGATGGAGTTTTTTACAGCTTCAAAGAAGAAGGATTAATATAAAATAGCGAAAGGAAACAAATATGGGATTTTTAGATTTTTTTACTCAAAAAATAGGAATAGATTTAGGAACTTCAAACACTTTGGTGTATGTGAGCAACAAGGGAATAACAGTAAATGAACCGTCAGTTGTTGCTATAAACACTGGCTCCAACGAGGTGTGCGCTGTGGGTGAAAATGCCAAGGCAATGCTTGACAGAACTCCAAAGACAATAAATGCAGTAAGACCTCTTCAAAATGGCGTTATAGCTGATTTTGAAATTACAAGTGCAATGATAAAATATTTTATAAACAAGGCTTTGAACAAAAGGAGATTCATTAAAGCAAACATTGTTATTTGCTTGCCGGTGGGAGTTACTTCGATTGAAAGAAAAGCAGTAGAAGATGTAGCATATGATTCTGGTGCAAGAAAGGTTAAGCTAGTGGAAGAGCCAATGGCTGCTGCCATAGGAGCAGGACTTCCTGTTGAACAGGCTGTTGGAAACATGATAATAGACATAGGCGGCGGCACAACGGAAATTGCCATAATTTCCCTGGGAGGAATAGTTGAAAGCGACTCATTAAGAATTGCCGGAGATGACATGGATATGAACATAAAGGAATACATCAAATTGAAATACAAAATGGACATAGGCCTTGTTACATCAGAAAAAATCAAGATGGTTCTTGGAAATGCAAGCAAGGATTATTATGACAAGAAACACAGGGCTAGAAACAAATCTAAAGACAATGAAGAAAATAATTATGAAAGTGCAGATAATTATACCCAGGACATGGATATAAGAGGAAGAGACATTGTTTCAGGACTTCCCCTTCACATAACCGTAACAAGTGATGAAGTGAGAGAAGCCATTATAGAAACAGTAAACAGCATTGTTAATGCCATTAAAAGAGTGCTGGAGAGAACACCTCCTGAACTTTCTTCAGACATTTATGCAAATGGCATTTATTTGACCGGTGGAGGAGCACTTCTCAAAGGGCTTGACATTTATATAGAAAAAGAAACTGGGCTTAAGGTTTATATAGCAGAAAACCCTCTTCAGTCTGTTGCTCTGGGGGCAGGCAAAATTTGTGAGGAAATGTAGCGGTGAGAAATGAATTTTATTAGGAAATATATCAGAAGGATATTGTTTTTAATTACAATATTTGTATTGATTATTATGATTGGTCTGTCTTCCATCGGAAGGGTTGATGACGTGAATTTGGGATTTCTGGGAAGTGTTGTGTCAGGATTGCAAAAACTCACGTTCAATACAGGACAGACATTGACCAGTTCTTTTTATTCTGTTCAGGAAATTGTAAGAATGCGTGAAGAAAACATAATGCTCACGGACACAGTCCACGAACTCAAGGAGCAGGTCAGACTGCTTGAAAACATAGTTAACAAGTCTGAAGCTTTAAAAACAGAATATGAAATGAAGAAAAATCTTTCTTATGACTATACAGTTGGACAAGTAATCGCTTTGGATGATTCAAACTGGTTCAGCAGATTTACTATTGACAAGGGCACCGATGATGGGTTGAAGGTCAATGACATTGTCATAAGCGCTGTTGAAACAGAAAAGGGTGTGGTGCAGATAGGCCTGGTGGGAATAGTTGCAGAAACATCTTCCAATTGGTCAAAAGTAATCACTGTGCTGGACGAAAGCTGCAAAATAAGTTTCAGGGACATTGACAGCGATGAAAGCGGTATTGTTCAAGGCAGCATTGACGGCACCGTAACGGGGTATTTTTTCAACAGCAAGGCTGTAGCAAACAAGGATGAATTTCTTGTAACTTCAGGAATAGGGGAAGTTTATGTTCCTGACATATATATTGGAAATGTTACAGAGGTTGTTCCAACAACAGATGCATCCACTCATAGGATTGTTGTGGAACCTGCTGTGGAATTTACAAAACTGAGCAGAGTTTATATTCTCAAAGTAAACAGATAATGAAAATGCAAGATGAAAGGTAATTAAAATGAAAAAATTCGGCTTAATGGCTGCTATGGTTGCTGTAAGTTTTATTTTCCAAACATCCTTTTTCGGCTTTTTTGATATTTTTGGTACAATTCCAAATGTTTCATTGATATTGGTTGTAATATTTGCAATGATGACAGACGGGATTACGGGAGGAATATTAGGCATCATAACAGGAGTTTTGTACGATGCAATGCTTTATGATGTTTTTGGAGTATACACACTGGTATATTTTTTAATAGGAGCCGTCATAGGAAGCTACAGCGACAGCATGATGAGAGAAAATTATACTGCATATTGTGCTGTAACGGCAGTTTCAACCATTGCAATGCACTTGCTTTTGTACCTTGTTTTGTATTTTTTAAAATACAGCGTGGGAAATGCAGTCTTTATTTTTAAAAGCATCTTTGTTGAAGCTGCGCTTAACACGGTGCTTGTAATTTTTGTATTGAAATTGACAGTCTTCATATTCAGCAAACTGAATATGAAGTAAGGAAAGTAGAGGTGCAAATTGAATTTACAGAAGTTTTTTAAAAACAGATTCAATATTTTATACATGATAATTGTGTTGATGCTTTGTCTCCTTGGATTCAGAATGGCTGTTTTGACCGTTGTTGAAGGTGAAGAATATAGAAAGACTGCTGATATAAAAAAAATCAAGGATATTCCGGTTAAAGCGCCACGAGGCAAGATATATGACAGAAACGGAAGTGTACTGGCTGACAATGTATCGAGCTTTACGGTGCAAATGTATACTGATGAGATAGATAGCAAAAACTTCATTGAAGTTGCACAAATATTGTCTTCAATTCTTGATAAAAACGGCGAAAAGCCAATAGATGAATTTCCTATTGAACTGGACACCTTTGAGTATATTGACGAAAACCTTGAAAGAATGCAAATTGTTTCATCTAATTCTGAAAATCAGGATTTTGAAGATGAAAGTTTTCAAGCTGTTACATATACAACGGCTGAAGAAAGGGCAATAAAATCAGTTTCAGAAAATCTGAAAGACTGGCTTAATTTCAGCATCAATATTTATGGTGAAGATTTCAGTCCAAAGTCAGCTGTCTTAAATGTTGTTTTAAAGGACATCGATGCTCCTGTTAAGCTTGTTGACGGTAATTTTGTTTTCGACGAAACAATTTTAAATCCTGAATTGAGTACTATAGAAAATGTGGAACCGCCTCAAGTACAGGAACCCGTTAAGAATCAGGAAACACCAGAACAAAATCAAACGCAAATCGCAGATCCTTTAAAGGTGTGGAAGACTGAACAGGGCATGAATGAAAATCTTACTGCTGATGAAGTTGTAAAGGAACTGCTACTTAAAAACAGCAAGTATTTAAACACATTGTTTTCTAATTCCAAAATCAGACGTCTTTCCTATGAATTTCTCAAAGAGAGAAACCTTGCAGCAAACATTAATCTTGTGGATTATTCCTTTGTACAGGATGAGGATTTCAAGAATATAAAAAGAAACCTCAATTTAAACCATGAAGAAATAACAATGGATACAACTGCAAAGGATGACTTTGTGCTCATGACCATGAAGTACTCCATAGACAACCTTCTACAGGCTGTTTATCAGTCAGGTAGTGAAAAAGTTATACCGGGGTCAATTCTTATTGAAAGGCTTAAGGAAATATATCAGGATTTGCCTGTTCAAGCAGTAGAAAATGAAGGGTTTGTATCATTTGAATTCACTGATGAAGAACAGAAGAACAAATACCTTAATCAGCAGCATCTTGATACATCAACAACAGCTTATGATTTCATCAAGGAGACTGCATTTAAAAATTATGATGTTCTCTATAATTTAATCACTGATGAAGCGGTGAAATATTACGCTCAGGTGGAACTGTTAAAATATGAAAATCCGTACATTTCCATTGCTGAATGGGAATATACGCCTTTCAGGGACAAAAGAAACTGGATCAATAAAAATGTGAAGATTGAAGACGACACAGATGATGTTAAAAATTATTCTGCTGAGGAAGTCTTTGCGATGCTTCGTGAATCCCTTAAAATAAGCAGTGATATAAATGATTACGAAATGCGAAACATTCTGGTCATAAGGGAGCGTTACAACAAAACAAGCTATCTTTCTTACCATCCTGTAGATATATGCTACAGCATTTCTGAGAAGACTGTGGCTATGATTTCTGAAAGATCTCATGAACTTAATGGTATTAATGTTGAAATAGAACCTTTAAGATATTATCCGGGGTATGATACTGCAGCCCATGTGCTTGGATATCTGGGTAAAATCGCACAGGATTATGAAGTTCAGGACTATGTGGTTAACAAAGGCTACAGCACTGACGATATAATAGGAAAAACCGGTCTTGAAGAAAAGTTTGAAGATTATTTAAGAGGAGAAAAGGGTAAGAAGACAGTTGAAGTAAATAATGTGGGAAAAACTATAAGATCAGTGTCCAGCCAGGCTCCTGTTCCCGGTGATGATTTGTTTCTTACAATCGATTCAAGATTGCAAAAAAGTGCAGAAGAATCACTTAAGAAGGGACTTGAACAAATTCAGGTTGGAGGGGTTTTTGAAAGCGAATGGGGAAACTTTACATTTAAAGATAAGTATAAAAATGCTCAATCAGGTGCATTGGTTGTTCTTGACGTGAAGACAGGAGAAGTTTTGGCTTTAGCCAATTATCCTTCCTACGACCTTAACATGTTTTCAACTGGAATTTCAAGTGAAGACTGGAACAGCCTCATGAATGACTCAAAGAATCCGCTGGCCCCAAGGCCTCTTTACAACATTGCAATGCTCACTGCCATTCAACCCGGTTCTACATTTAAAATGGTAACTTCTCTTGCAGCACTGGAAAAAGGTGTTGACCCCAACACTACGGTGTACTGCGCAGGAACAATGGAAGTGGGCGACAGGCATTTCAGCTGCTGGATATACAACTTGTATGGAGGAGCACACGGTTCACAGACAATGTATGAAGCAATAATGAATTCATGCAACTTTTATTATTACACAACAGTGCTTGGAGAAAACCTGGCAACAGGCCAGGGCCACACTGTGAAGGTAGATGCCGAAGACATTATAGAAATGGCTGATAAGCTTGGCCTTGATGATAAAACTGGAATTGAAATTGACATTCCTCAGGAAGCTTCAGGTGGAGCTCCCAGCATTGAAGGTAAGAAACTCAATATAAGAGTATATTTAAGAATTTTCCTCGAGGCAAACATTGAAAAATATCTGCAAGACGGATTTTCAATTGATGCTGGTATGAAAAATGAAATAGTTGAAGAAATAGTGAGTTGGATTGATAGGGATGAGCCCATGACAAGGGGTGAAGTATATGACGGATTGGTAAAACTTAAGCTTAATCCTGATAAAACTAATGACTACAATGTTCCTTTGGTTGACATTCTCAAGTATTCATATATCAATCAGGCTGTATGGAATGTTGGAGACAACTTAAACATAAGCATTGGCCAGGGTAACAATTCTTATACAACATTACAGATGGCTAATTATGTGGCCACAATTGCAAACGGAGGCTACAGGAGAAATGTAAGCCTCATAAAGGAAATAAAAACTTACGATGGAAAAAATTCAGATTATGTTCCTTTAAGAGAATCTGAAAGAATAGAACTTTCTGACTACAGTCACCTGGATGTGTTGAAGGAAGGAATGAGAATGGTTTCCGAAAATGACAGTGCAAAGCCTTACAAAAATTTCCCTGTTCAGGTAGGAAGCAAGACAGGAACTGCTCAGAAGGAAGGAACAAATCCTGACACTGGCGAACCATATGCTGATTTTGCATGGTACGTTGCTTTTGCACCATATGATGACCCGCAGATAGCAGTTGCCTGCGTGTTGTTTGAAGGAGGTTCGGGACGTTATCCTACTCCCATAGTAAGAGAAGTAATTGGTGAATACCTTAAAATAACAAATCAAGCAAATCAATAAAACAATTAAGAATTAAGAGTTAAGAATTAAGAATTAAATGAGGGATTTGCCTTGGGGCAAATCCTTACCTCAATTATTCATTCTTCATTCTTAATTCTTCATTAAAAAGAAGGGGTGACAGAATGGGCAGAGTTGTTTTAGTCGGTTCGCAGAAAAGCGAAATTGGAAGCACTGTATTGAGTATAAAAATGGGAATTGAATTGTCTCAAGACAAAAAAAAGGTTCTTCTTGCAGATTTGTCAGGTGGCAAGAAAAAAATGTCCGAATATCTAAAGGTTAACGAAGATATTATCTATGACATAAAGGATGTGCTTGACGACACATGTTCACTGGAGCAGTCTGTTATAGAAGTTGTTGAAAATTTAAATCTTGCACCGTACCCAAGAATTCATGGGAAGTTGGACGATATTAAAAAGGAAAAATTATCAAAAATTATAAATGCAGCAAAATCATCTTATGATTATGTAATTGTAGACATAGGAAAATTCTCTTCAAGCTTCATTGATTTTGACATTGCTGATATGGCAGTGGACATAAACAACAACGACTTTTCTTGCGTCAAAGAAATTAATAATGACAAGATTATTGCAGAAATGTCAGGACTAAAAGAATTTACAGCTGTAATAAACAGGTTCAACAAAAAAAATGCAGTACACGGAACAATGATGAAAATAAAAGACATACAAAAAATGACAATGATAACCCCCATAGTAATAGAAGAAAACACAAAATTCCTTGATATGGACAGCTACTTCCTCTTTGGTACAGAAGATAACTCATTTCAAAGAGCTGCAAAAAATATAGTGTCTCAAATAAAATAACTTTTGCTTATGCAAAAGTTTTTTATTTTGTAATAAAGCTTGTAACATTTTAATAATATGTAGTGAAGGGGTGGGTGAAATGAATAAAATAACAAGAAAAAGAATCAACATTAAAAGGAAAGAAAGCATAAACAAAAAATTGGCACTTCAGGTAATTTTCAGCATTGTTTTGGTGGCGGCGGTCATAGTTACGAAAAATATCGATTCAGAAGTTTCCAGGAAGTTTATTGATGCAGCTGACCAAAAAATAACCCAAAGTTTAAATTTGAAGGAAGTTAAAAGCACCATCGGGGAAGCTGCTCTCGGCATAAAAAATCGTCTGCCTTTTATTAACGGCAAAGATTCTGACTTTGCAGCTCCTGTAAACGGCAAAATTTATAAAGATTACGGTATTAACAAAGGCACAGAGGCTAACTATTACAATCATGGATTGGACATAATTTCCAACACTCAATCTGTTAAGTCCATATCAAGCGGAACGGTTGTTCAGCTGGGGAACAACGAAAAGCTGTCAGATTACGTTGTTGTTGAAAGCAAGGGTAAGACAATTATATACGGACAAATAAAGGAAGCATTTGTAGCTGAAGGAGAGCATGTTGCTGCAGGAGACGTAATAGCTGCTTTAAATGAAGAAAGCATGATGCTTCATCTTGAAGTGTGGGAGGACGGAGAATCAGTGAACCCTGCTAAGCTATTTGATATCATTGACTAGCCCTAAGGGGAAATGTTTATTATTATAGCATTGACAGCTCATGAGGCGGCCCATTTGTTTTGTGCAGTCTTGCTGAACATAAAATTTGACAAGGTGAAAATAACGCTGTTCGGATTCACTTTTAATGCAGATTTGGAAAGTTCAAGTTTTTTAAAAAAGTTGATTTTATTCCTGTCAGGACCAGTGTGCAATGCATGCCTCTATTTAGGATTTCGCAATACTAACTACAGCGATTTTGCAAATATTAACTTATTTCTGGCATGCATTAACATGATCCCAATTGTACCTCTGGACGGCGGAAATGTATGCAAATGTTTTTTTGAATTGTTTCTGGACATGAAGACACTTTGCAGATATATGATTATGACAAACACATTTTTTATTGTATGTTTTCTTTCCATAATTTACACTTACAAAAACTACATTTATTTTTTATTGATTGTGATGGCTCTTAAAGGTATAATTGAAGAAAACAGGAACATGCTGGAAAAAAGCATACGATTAAACTACAGAAATATGAAATATTAGGAGCCAAAAATGATTTCTAAAAACATTGAATTGAGAAAAAGTACCTTTGATGACTGCATAAATTTTTTTCACTGGGAAGAACAAGATTACATCAAGGAATTTCTGACCATAAATGAAGAACGTTCTTATGAGGATGTTGTACGCGAATTCATCACAAGAGAAAGTGATCCTTCAAAAGAGCAGTATACTATTGTTCATAATGTTACAGGCAATGCAATTGGGAGAGTATATTTGTCCAATATTTCATATTCTTCAAATTCCTTGGACATTACAAGGATTTACATAGGAGAAAAAAGTTGCCTTAAAAAGGGTTTCGGAAGGGAAGTCATGATGATGCTTCTTGATTACTGCTTCAATTCTCTTAACATGGAGAGAGTGACACTTGACCATTACCCAGGCAACAAGGCCTCTTGTCTTTACCTTAATCTTGGTTTTAAATATGAAGGAATAATGAGAAATGCAGCAAAAAAAGACAATAAATATTATGACTTACACCTTATGTCCATATTAAAGGAAGAATATAATCAAATTATTCAAAAAATATAAAAAAATATTTGAATTAATTGAAATATCGGTTATAATATAATTACATTTGTAAATGAGAATTTATAAATGCCTCTTAAATTTTTTGCCTCAAGCCGTGGTTATCCACGGCTTGCCCTTTTTTTGTCATCTTACCTTAGCAATAGACACCATTGCCACAAGAAAGCAAAATATGAATATTAAAGCTACAATATTTTCCCTAATATAATTGATTGTTTTTCGAATCATACAACTCCCCCCATACATTATATGATGATTAATTAATAAATTACATAACTAAAGCTTTAACAGTATGGAAAAATCAGCATAAAATGAAATATACAAAGAAATGGAGGGTTATTATGCCTAGAATATATTTAAGTCCATCTACACAGGAATTCAATCCGTATATTACAAGCGGAAACGAGGAATATTGGATGAATTTAATTGCAGATGCCATGATTCCTTATCTTCAACAATACGGCATAGATTACAGCAGAAACAGGCCTGATATGACAGCTGGTTCATCCATAAGAGAATCAAATGCAGGAAACTATGATTTTCATGTGGCAATACATTCAAATGCTTCTGGTGCAGGCCAGGCAGGAAATCAAAGAGGAACGGTAATATTTTATTATCCTTCAAGTGCAAACGGCTTAAGGATGGCAGAACTCATAAGTCAGCAGTTCAAGGAAATATATCCAAATCCTGAACGGGTGAGAATTACACCCACCACAAGTCTCGGAGAAGTGTCAAGAACAAGCGCGCCGTCAGTTCTCATTGAAGTTGCATTCCATGACAATGTTGAAGATGCCAACTGGATATCAAACAACATCGATCCTATAGCAAGAGCAATTGCAGATGCAATTAACCAATACTTTACTTCCTCCGCTGGTGCAGCAACCGGCCAAACTGGAAGAGTTAATCTCACTAGCGGTTATTTGAACATAAGAAGCGGCCCGTCACTGAATTCTCCTGTAACAGGAATGGCACCTAACGGTGCAACCTTAAGAATACTCGGCAGGTCAGGAGATTGGTACAACATTGAATATAACGGTCAAAACGGTTTTGTGAGCTCAAATTATGTGGTTTTGCAGTAAAATAAAAAAACAAGAGAAATTTCTCTTGTTTTTATTTTTCATTATGGTGCGGTCGGGGGGATTTGAACCCCCACGAATATACATTCGCTAGCCCCTCAAGCTAGTGCGTCTGCCGTTCCGCCACGACCGCATTGCTTTATTATTATAGCGGATGTTTTGCAGTTTGTAAAGAGGAATTTTAAAAAAATATTCATGGCATTTTATGGAATATATTTTGAATGGTAAGGCCCTTTAAAGTTAATGTAAGTTTAAATTTTCTTGTAATATGTTAATTTTTAGATTATAATTATAATAATAATTATTGTGAGGTGCACCATGTATGGAGCTGTTTTAAATTCCTTTACCTATGAAAATTCAGGTGGAAACGGAGCAGGAGTCATAATTCTAGAGCATGAAATCCCGGACAGTGAAAAGCAAAAAATAGCAGGA
>NZ_CANG01000910.1:0-321 GCF_000309315.1 Sedimentibacter sp. B4 | reverse complement strand
CGGCCACGACGGCCCGACGCTGAGCTTCCGGGGGATCGATCACGGGGCGTACTACCGGCTCACCGACGACCACCGCAACGACTACGACGTCACCGGGTGCGGCAACGCCGTCGACACCTCCAAGGACGGCGTGCTGAAGCTGGTCATGGACTCGTTGCGGTACTGGGTGACCGAGATGGGCGTGGACGGATTCCGCTTCGACCTGAACACCACGCTGATCCGCGACCACCACCACCACGTCGACCAGAATCACCGGTTCAAGCAGTTGGTCGCGACCGACCCGATCCTGGCCGGCACCGTGATGATCGCCGAGCCGTGGGA
>NZ_CANG01000911.1:0-240 GCF_000309315.1 Sedimentibacter sp. B4 | reverse complement strand
GAAGCTCGATCCCCGTCTCGCTCCGGTGAAGGTGGCCGTGCTCCCGCTGTCCCGCAACGCCGACCTCTCGCCGAAGGCGCGCGACCTCGCCGCCCGGCTGCGCAGGGCGTGGAACATCGAGTTCGACGACGCCCAGTCGATCGGACGCCGCTACCGCCGTCAGGACGAGATCGGCACCCCGTACTGCGTCACGGTCGACTTCGACACCCTCGAGGACGATGCGGTGACGATCCGCGAGCG
>NZ_CANG01000912.1:0-321 GCF_000309315.1 Sedimentibacter sp. B4 | reverse complement strand
CCAGTAGAAGGCGTCGTCGCCGAAGCCTTGCGGGACGCCTGAGGTGAGCACGCCGAACCAGTCGCCCATCTCCGCGAGCAACCCCTTGAACGCCGACATGATCGCCGAGGTCAGCTCGTCGAGCACCTGCGCGAGCTGGGTCGACAGCCCGCCGGTGAGCTGGGAAGCCAACTGGGCGTTGTTCGTCGAGATCGGGGCGATCCACTTCTCCCATTTGCCGACGAACTCGCCGTCCACCACTTCCCACACGTCCAGCGCCCACTGCACGACCTGCCGGATCACCTGTCCGGTCGTGTTCTTGAAGTCGGGCAGGAGGTAGAA
>NZ_CANG01000913.1:0-418 GCF_000309315.1 Sedimentibacter sp. B4 | reverse complement strand
CGGGGTTGGGCGGGTCGACGGTCTACAACGAGATCGAGGTGCCCCACCGACAACCTTGCTCGGCCCGGTGACCTCCTGTTTGCCTGGTCGGGGAGGTCTCACGGCGGCTCGGTGGTACCGGCCCGACGCGATCGTGAATCAGCACATCTTCAAGGTCATCCCGAACGTCGGTTGGCCGATGTGGTTGGTGGCGTGTGCTGTGGATCGCAAGCTTGACGACTTCAAGGCGATTGCGGCTGACAAGGCAACGACGATGGGACATATCCAGCGACATCACCTCGATGAACTCGTCGGTGTGCCGAGTCAGGTCGACATCGAGGCGAACGATGCGGCAATGTCGACGCTCTGGGATCGTGCGCTTGCTGGGGAGGTCGAGTCGTTGAGGTTGGCCGATTTGCGCGACATGTTGCTTCCGCAC
>NZ_CANG01000914.1:0-233 GCF_000309315.1 Sedimentibacter sp. B4 | reverse complement strand
ACAAGACCGCCCGCGTCGTGAAGCTCGGGCCCACCGACGTCCGCGACATCTACAACACGGATCTACCTGGAGTCCGAGGTGCTGCGACGGCTCGCCGAGCGCGGCACCGTCCCCGACGACGCACGCGCGGCCAACGCGGAGATCGCAGCACTGTGGCAGCAGGGCAGCTGGAACACCGTCGGTCCCGACATGCGGTTCCACACTGCCCTGATCGACTCGCTCCACAGCGCCCG
>NZ_CANG01000915.1:0-224 GCF_000309315.1 Sedimentibacter sp. B4 | reverse complement strand
TCGAAGGGCTCCATGATGACGGCAAGCCGGTGGTCCTCTTCTTGTGTACTCACAACGCCGGCCGCTCGCAGATGGCGCTCGGCTTCTTCCAGGCCCTGACCGGTGACGGCGCGGTGGCCTGGTCGGGTGGTTCCGAGCCGGGCATCGAGGTCAACCCGGCAGCAATTGCCGCCATGGCCGAGCGTGGTATCGACATCTCTGGGGAGTTCCCCAAGCCGTGGACC
>NZ_CANG01000916.1:0-201 GCF_000309315.1 Sedimentibacter sp. B4 | reverse complement strand
CGCTGATCGCCACCGCCGCGCACTTCGCGACCCTCGCCGCGGGCGGACGCAGCTACTACACCGCGCCGATCAAGGCCCTGGTCAGCGAGAAGTTCTTTGCCCTGTGCGCCACGTTCGGCGCAGCGAACGTCGGCATGGTGACCGGTGACGCATCGGTGAACGCCGAGGCGCCGATCGTCTGCTGCACGGCCGAGATCCTCG
>NZ_CANG01000917.1:0-399 GCF_000309315.1 Sedimentibacter sp. B4 | reverse complement strand
GATGATCTGCTCGATCTCCATCGCCGCCAGCCGGCGCAGCTGGGTGTTCAGGATGTGCAGCGCCTGGTCGTCGTCGATGCCGAGCAGGTCCTTCAGACCTTCGCGTGCCGCGTCGGCAGTGCGGGAAGCGCGGATCAGCGCCAGCACCTCGTCCAGCCGGTCAGCGCCAGGACAAGTCCCCGGTCCAGGTGCGCCCTCTTCTCCGCCTCCTGCAGGCGGTAGGCCGTGCGCCGCTGGATGACCAGGATCTGGTGCTTGATCCAGTGGCTGATGAACTGGTCCAGCCGCAGCGTGCGCGGAACCTCGTCGACCAGCGCCAGCATGTTGCACCCGAAGGTGTCCTGCAGCTGGGTGTGCTTGTACAGGTTGTTCATCACGACGCGCGGCTGGGCGTCCCGC
>NZ_CANG01000918.1:0-228 GCF_000309315.1 Sedimentibacter sp. B4 | reverse complement strand
CCTCGACGCCGGCGTGAACGTGATCTGCGAGAAGCCCCTCTGCCTGGACGCCGGCGAGGGCGCCGAACTCGCCGCCACCGCCCGCGAGCGCGGGCTCGTCGCCGCCGTCCCGTACACCTACCGCTACCACCCGCTGGTGCGGGAGATCCGGCATCGCCGCCTCGCCGGCGAACTGGGCGAGATGCACCTCGTCCACGGCTCGTACCTGCAGGACTGGCTGCTCTCACC
>NZ_CANG01000919.1:0-214 GCF_000309315.1 Sedimentibacter sp. B4 | reverse complement strand
GCTGATCTCAGCGCTGCAAGTGCCGCCGCAACGTCCCCAGATGGCGCAGCGCGGCCGGTGCCGGGAGCGTGTGGCGTATCCCCCAAGTCAACGAGGAGGCGGCGGACTTTGCCGATCCGATCAGCAAGAGAACGCTCGGCTAGTGCTGCCAGTTGATCCTGTTCCAAAGCATGTTCCGCCTCGGAGTCGGCCAGCGCAGCCGCGTTGAGGCTCT
>NZ_CANG01000920.1:0-444 GCF_000309315.1 Sedimentibacter sp. B4 | reverse complement strand
AAGAACAGGCCCTCGTCCGCAGCGGCGACCCCGGCGGCGGCCTCGATCAGCTCGGCGATGTCGGGCGACTCCCCGCCGAGCACCTCCGCAGCCCACTGCAGCGACCCGGCACCGGTCTGGGTGGTCGCGGTCGGGGTGAACAGGCCGGGCACGACGTGGCAGAGGGTGAACGTGCGCTGCCCGGAGTCGAGGAACGGTTCGGTGGTGGTGCAGGCGTACCAGGCCGAGGTGCCCAGGCACACGTAGCCGGGGGATTCGGGGCTGACACAGCCGGCCGCCACCGCGGCCATGGGCCCGTCGCCGCCGCCGGCCACCACCTTCGTGCCCTGGCGCAGTCCGAGTTCCTCTGCCGCTGCGGCGGTCAGCCCGCCCACGACGTCGGTGGACTCGACGATCCCGGGCCACAGGGACGCGTCCACGCCGGCCGCGGCGAGCAGGCCGGGG
>NZ_CANG01000921.1:0-50921 GCF_000309315.1 Sedimentibacter sp. B4 | reverse complement strand
CTAGCGGAGTTGCGGAGCAACTTTTTTACTATAATTGATAAAATTTTAATATATTGTAATATTTTCTTTTATGAAATATAATTTATATAACAAATTAGGAAGGGGAACGACTATGATTCAATTGGCATCCGTAGTAATATCATTTTTATTGATTCCAGTGCTGGGCAGGACTAAACTTAAGCTGAGCTATATATTGTTGATTTCGGCAGGTGTTTTGGCAATAATTTCAGGAATAGGATTTGAAGGCACAGCACAATCTTTAGCCGAGGTTTTTAAAGGATCATCACTTAGCACTGTACTGACCATACTCATGGTGAGTGTTCTTGGTGGCCTCATGAAACACTACAAAACTCTTGACAAAATAGTAGAAACTATTTTGCTCATAGTAAGTAGCAAAAAAATAATTCTTATGATAATACCTGCTCTAATCGGCATTCTTATAATACCCGGGGGAGCATTGTTGTCTGCACCATTTATAAATAATCTGGGGGAGGAGATGAATATTGCTCCGCCGAAGCGCGCTGCCATTAATCTTGTGTTCAGGCACGTCGCCATGTTTTTACTTCCGTTTTCAACGGGTCTTTTGGTAATTGCCAGTTCAATGCCTGAAATAAACATTACAAAACTGGTTATGTTCAATCTTGCATATGTTGTACCGGTGTTTTTTGTGGGATACTTGCTTTACATAAAAAATATAGAAAGTGAAAAATCAACTCATAAAAAAGATCTAGGCAAGAACTTTTTAAAACTTCTTTTGTATATATCTCCAATCACTATTTGCGTAATATTAAATGCTTTAACAGGATTGCCATTTTATATTACTATGATTGTAAGTGTTGTATGCGTTTATTTTCTAAGCGATAAAAAAGATTTTGTGAAAATCACCATTAAGTCAATCAACTGGCATACAGTTCTTATGGTTGCAATAATATTGCTTCTTAAAGAAATGATTTTGAAAATGGACGATCTTTTACTGATTTTTGGCAATCTGTTTAAACAAAGCGACAGCACATTTTCTGTATTGGTAATATTTCTTGTTTCATCTGTATTCTTTGGTATCATTACGGGTAATCAGACAGCTGCTTTGGCTATAATACTACCCATGGTTTCCCAGCTGAATGTTACGGGCAACATGCTGTATATATATGTTTATTTTGCTTTTGCAAGTGCATTTATAGGATATTTCTTTTCACCTATTCATCTGTGCCAGGCTTTTACAATTCAGCTTATGAATGTTACAACACTTGAACTTTACAAGGAATACAGATACTACCTCTTGTTTTCTTTGATTGTGCTTTTTAGTTCAGCATTCATACTCACTGCAATATTTGCATAAATAAATCTGTACTGCTAAAAAATATCAAATCTGGATATTTACAGAGTATCAGTCTGTCATATAATGAAAGTATAAATGATTAGGAGGCTGTTATGAAAGAGAACTCAAAAAAATATTCAGTATATAAAATGGCGGTTGTGGGTCTTATGGCAGCGATGGTTTTTGTTGCGACGAATTTCAGGATTGAAATCCCCACGCCTCTTGGTAAGACAATGCTTCATCTTGGGAATGTCATGTGTATCTTAAGCGGACTTTTGTTTGGAGGAACAGTTGGAGGACTAGCTGCAGGTTTTGGCTCTGCAATATTTGACTTGTTTGATCCGGCTTTTGCGCCGGAATTTTGGATCACTTTTATTATGAAATTTGCAATGGGTTACGTGGCCGGGAAAATTTCTCACATGGGAAGCTACAACGGTGAGAACAAAAAAGTAAACATAGTTGCTGCTGTTGTAGGAGCTTTTCTATATGTAGCGCTTTATATATCAAAGACTATTATTCTTCAGTATGTTGTGCTGCAAAGCACTTGGGAAGCAGTGGCTGCAGTTGCAGTAACAAAGTTCATAGTTTCATCAACAAATGCTGTAATAGCTGTAATAGCTTCAATTGCTCTGTCCCTGACCATAAGGCCTGCACTGAAGTCAGCAGGAGTATTTGAAAAACTTGAAAGAAACATTATGTGATTTATTTAAATAAGAAATTAACAACAAAAAGGCAGCTCCCATTGCTGCCTTTTCAAATTTTAAGAGGTGACTACTATATTATGCAAGCATTTTTAGGATTGATGCCTTAGGCCTTACTCCTACCATGCTGTTTACAACTTTTCCGTTCTTCATTACTGCAAGTGTAGGAATGCTCATTATTCCAAATGCAGATGCAAGTTCCGGCTGTTCATCAATGTTAACTTTTCCGACTTTTGCATTGGTTACTTCACTGGCAATTTCTTCAACAACAGGAGAAACCATTTTGCACGGTGTGCACCATGAAGCCCAGAAGTCCAGCAATACTGGCTTATCTGAATTTAAAACTTCCTGTTCGAAGTTGTCTTTTGTAATTTTTATTGTACTCATATATTCCATCTCCTTGATTTATTATAGACTCATTTTATCACTTAATGGATATTTAACAGTGATTAAGTCACATGAAAAATAAAAATAATTGGAAATGAAAAATTATGAAATTTACTTTTATCGGCAATACTACTATAATATAAGTACTTAAATTTATATTTATAAATGTAAGGAGATATCATGAAAAAATTATTTTTGAAAACTGACGGGGGTCTAGTCCCCGTTGATGAACAAGTTGCGGAAAAATATAATTTGAAGGAAGGAACAAGATCTCCGTTCAACCGGTTTTGGATTGTTGATGAAAGCGGAAGAACAGGTGATGGAGTCAATGAAACATCAAGTCCCGGTGCAGATGAAATGCCTGCAGGCGAAGGGCTTGAAGATGATGAGATTGTTGAATTTAAAGAAACGGGAGCAATAATGTCTCAATCAGAAATTATTGACTTTTCCCACGGAACCGATTCGGATATATAATTAAAGGGCGCCTATGCGCCCTATTTTTTATAACATTTTATGAATTTTGCACTTTGCTGTCTCTAAAAATTAAAACCTTTGTGCCGTCTCCCAAAGTTTGTTCATCCATCTTTGTTCCATTGACAAAGGCTTCTCCGTTTTCATCCACTCTTATTTCTAGTTTCCTGTTGCCTGTTCCTATGGTGTATGCAGGATATTGTCCATTGCCGTCCACATTGCTGTTAATAATTACAACATTGTCAACTTCCACAGAAGCATAGTTAAGAGATGTTGCGTCACCGCCGGCACCACCGGCACCTCCGTTGGCATCTCCGCCTTCTCCTCCGTCGCCGCCGGCACCTCCGGCACCTCCGGCAGATGTAGCTGTCTGGCTTATGGTAATTGTTGTGCTGATGTCAATAGTATTATCACTGTCAACATCCTCGATGCTTTGTACTACATCTTCGTTTTCTTCATTTTCCGGATGTTCGCAGCATCCATTGTTTCTCCATGTACCCAAGGTTCCTTGAGTGCCTGGATTGTTATATTTTTGTACATATTATCAAACTCCAAAATAATTTACAAGAATCTTGTACAATATTTTGTGCACAACAAAGTAATTGTGTACAAACATTAGAAAAATTTTCAAAAAAATAAAAAATAATATTGACAATTGAATAGTTGCTCAACTATAATAATTATAACAGTTGAGCAACTATTCAACTAAAGAAAGCAGGTGATTGTTTGTCAAAAGATGAAATATTCTGTGATTGCGAAGTTATACACGCAGATATTCTGGAAGAAGTTAAAACAAGAATGCCAATTGAAGAGGATATTTATGATTTGTCTGATTTTTTTAAGGTTTTAGGAGACAGCACGAGGCTTAAAATAATATCTGCACTTGATGCTCATGAAATGTGCGTATGCGACATAGCGGTTTTATTAAATATGACTAAGTCGGCAATTTCTCATCAGCTCAGGTATTTGAAGCAGGCAGATCTTGTGAAATTCAGAAAAGAAGGTAAAGTTGTTTTTTATTCTCTTAAGGATGACCACGTAAAAGACATCTTTGAAATAGGAATGGAACATATTAAAGAAAAATAACACAAAAATTTGGAGGACGTTATGAAAAAGAAATTTATGCTTGAAGGCTTGGATTGTGCAAACTGCACAGCAAAAATTGAAAGGGAAGTCAATGCTCTTAAGGGAGTAGAAAGTGCATCTGTCAGCTTTATGACCACTAAAATGATAATTGAAGGCGATGAGGACGAAATGGCTGATATAATTGCTGCAGCAGAAAAAATAGTGAACAAATACGAACCTAACGTTAAATTTAAGGCCTTATAGGAGCACATATGAAAAGACTTGCTTGGCGGCTTGTATTAAGCTCGATTTTTTTTGCAGCCGCATTTATTATAAATGTTGAAATACTTAAAATAATATTTTTTGTTGTGAGCTACCTGTTTGCCGGGTATGATGTTGTTAGAAATGCATTCAGAAACATTTTAAGAGGAGATGTGTTTGATGAGAATTTTCTCATGGCAGTGGCATCTCTTGGAGCATTTGCTATAAGAGAAGCTCCTGAAGGCGTTGCTGTAATGTTGTTTTATCAGATTGGTGAGCTGTTTCAAAGCTATGCTGTTGGCCAGTCCAGAAAATCTATTACAGCATTAATGGACATAAGACCTGACTATGCCAACGTAAAAACTGAAGATGGACTTGAAGTTATGGACCCGGAAGATGTGAAGATTGGGGACATCATTGTAATAAAACCAGGAGAAAAGGTGCCTCTTGACGGAATAGTCGTTGAAGGAAGTTCAATGCTTGATACTTCTGCACTTACGGGAGAATCTGTTCCAAGAGAAATAATTGCAGGAAGCGACCTCTTAAGCGGATGCATTAATATAAACGGACTTGTGACAGCAAGAGTCACCAAAGAATTTGAAGAATCAACAGTGAGTAAAATTCTTGACCTTGTTGAGAATGCAGGAAGCAAGAAGTCCAAGTCTGAACAGTTCATAACAAAATTTGCAAGATACTACACACCAACGGTTGTTATAATAGCAGCACTTTTGGCAGTTGTTCCACCATTGATAATAAAAGAAGCAACATTCAGCCAGTGGATTTACAGAGCACTATCGTTTTTGGTTGTTTCATGTCCATGCGCACTGGTTATTTCAGTACCTTTAAGCTTCTTCGGTGGAATAGGCGGAGCCAGTAAAAAAGGTATACTTGTAAAGGGAAGCAACTACCTTGAAGCATTGGCAAACACTGAAATAGTTGTGTTTGATAAAACAGGTACCCTAACAAAGGGTGTTTTCAACGTTCAGGAAATCCATCCGGAAGGAATCTCTGAACAGGAGCTTCTTGAACTCACAGCATATGTTGAAAATTATTCAAATCATCCTATTTCATCTTCATTGAAAAGAGCATATAAAAAGGAAATCAATGCAGAAAGAGTATCAAACGTTGAAGAAATTCCGGGACACGGAGTTTCAGCAGTTGTAGACTCAAAAAAAGTGTCTGCAGGCAATGTGAAACTCATGGAGAAAATGGGTATTGAATACAACAAGAATGAATTTTCAGGAACTGTTGTGCACGTTGCAGTTGACAGAATTTATGCCGGTCTTATTGTAATAGCAGATGAAGTGAAGGAAGATTCAAAAAACGCCATAAAGAAACTTAAAAATATTAATATAAAACAAATTATGATGCTTACGGGAGATACATTAAGGGCTGGAGAAAAGGCTGCAAGAGAACTTGGACTTGACAAGGTTTATGCGGAACTTCTTCCTGCAGACAAGGTTGAGAAGGTTGAAGAGCTTTTGACGGAAAAATCTCCTAAAGGGCGGCTTGCTTTTGTAGGTGACGGTATAAATGATGCACCGGTATTGGCAAGAGCTGATATAGGAATAGCAATGGGCGGACTTGGTTCAGATGCTGCCATAGAAGCAGCAGATATAGTCATAATGACTGATGAACCGTCAAAGATAGCAACTGCAATAAAAATATCACAAAAAACATTGAAGATTGCATCTCAAAACATAATTTTCGCCATAGGAATCAAACTTTTAATACTTCTTTTATCGGCAATGGGTTATGCTACCATGTGGGCAGCGGTGTTTGCCGATGTGGGAGTTGCCGTAATAGCAATATTAAATTCCTTCAGAGCACTGAACGTGAAGAACATAGATTAAAAAGGGAGTTGCCTCAGACTATTGACAAACCCTGATGCTGTCATCCTGAACGATAGTGAAGGATCTCATCTTTATTGAAAACATGAGATTCTTCGAGCAAGCTCTCAGAATGACAGCGTCCAAATATATACTTTATCATCTAAACTTGGGCATGGCCCTTTTTATTTATAAAATTTAGCTGACTAATTGCTAGTTTAAAATTTATGTCACATGTGTTATAATATATCACAAAGAAGTAGTATAAACTCAGGAGGACAAAATGGAGTTGAAAAATTTTCAGGAATTGATTGCAAAAGTTCAAAACAATGATTCTAAAAAGAGAGTCGCAGTGGCTGCAGCCCATGATGAACACACATTAGAAGCTGTTTTTAGGGCGGCAAAAGACAAGCTTGTTGAACCTGTGCTTATCGGAGACAAGGAAAAAATCAAAAAAATATTGAAAAACCTCAATGTTGAATTTGATGAAGACTCTATAATCAGCACAAACAGCGACCAGGAAGCAGCTGAAAAAACTGTGGAACTTATAAATGAAAATAAGGCCGATTTCATAATGAAGGGCAAGCTTCAGACAGCAGATTTGTTAAAAGCTGTTGTAAACAAGGAAAAAGGATTAAGAACAGGCAAGGTAATGTCGCATGTTGCAATACTTGAAGTTCCAACGTACCATAAGCTGATTTCAATAACTGACGGCGGAATGATGATGTATCCTGATGTAGAAGAAAAGAAGCAGATAATTGAAAATGCAGTTGATGTTTTTCTGGCAATGGGATATGAATGCCCTAAGGTTGCAGTGCTGGCAGCAGTTGAGACCGTAAATCCAAAGATGCCTGAAACAGTGGATGCCGATATGCTTAAAAAGATGAACGACGAAGGCAAAATCAAGAACTGCCTGGTTGAAGGACCCATATCTGTGGACCTCACTCTTAACAAGGAATCTGCTGAAATAAAAGGATTCAATTCTCCTGTCACAGGGGACGCGGACATACTTATCGCTCCAAATATTACAACTGGAAATATAATGAGCAAGGCCATACTTGAACTTGCACACGGTAAAATGGCAGGAATGATTGTTGGAGCAAAGGTTCCGGTTGTGCTTACTTCAAGGGGAGCAACATCCGAAGAAAAATACCTGTCTCTGGTGTTATCAGCTTCTGCAGTAAAATAAATACGTACAGCTGAGCTATTCAGCTGTTTTTTGTTGTGCAGCTGTTTTTGTTGTTGTATAATGTAAAAAACGAATCGGAGAAACATATGGGAAGAAAAATAGGTATCATAGCAAATAATTCTGAGCTTAAAAAAATAATTGAAAAGCTTTATGCGGACAATATAAAAAGCGGTGAAATAATTATTGAAACCCTTGATGAGGATAAAATCAGCGAACAGGGAATGTTGCTTGAGAAAAAAGGTGTGAAGGCAATTATTGCTAGGAGCGGCGGTTATTTTCACACTGTGGGCAAAGTAAGTGTTCCTGTAATACAACTTAAAATTTCCACCCTTGATATTTTGTATGCCATTATGACCGCGAAAAAGTATAAAAAAGAAGTGGTGCTTGTTCTTTCTCACATGGAAACTTTTGATCTTAATGAATGGAGCGAACTGTTAAATTGCAGCGTCACTATTGAAAAGTTTGATCATCAGGATAAAATTGAAGGAATTATAAGCAGCTATGTATTTGCAGGACGAGATGTTGTAATAGTGGGCGGAGGAATTCCCTGCAAGGCAGCTCAAAATTATAACTTAAATTTTGTGTATATTTCAGCCAGCGACGATTCCATTCACGATGCAGTGGCAAGAGCACGGGAAATAGTTGACAGTCTATATGAGCAAAAATATAAAAATGAAGTTCTTAATACAACACTTGACGGGGTCCATGATGCAGTATTGGCTGTGGACAGAGAAGGAAAAATAATTTTGTACAATCAGCGTGCCCATGAGCTTCTTAAAAAAGACCAATACAATGTGCTTGGAAAAGGCCTGACAGATGTATTTCCGGAACTTAGTACCATTGAGGATGTTTTAAAAACAAGAACTAACAGGTACAATCAAATAATGCAGCTAAAAAAGGTCGTGGTCACAGCAAATATATCAATGCTTGAAATAGAAAACCAGGCTGTAGGTGTTATATGTTCTTTCCAGGATATAACTAAACTTCAGAATTTGGAAAAGAAAATACGATATGAAATGAATAAAAAAGGTCTTGTTGCCAAATTTAAATTCAATGATATAATTGCAGCTGATTCTATCATGAAGGAAACCATGGCAAGGGCTGTTAAAATAGGAATGTCGGACAGCACTGCCATAATTTACGGCGAATCCGGAACGGGCAAGGAAATGATGGCTCAGAGCATACACAACATAAGCGACCGCAAGGATGAACCTTTCGTTGCAATAAATTGTGCTGCATTAACAGAGAGTCTTCTTGAAAGCGAGCTGTTCGGGTATGAAGAAGGATCATTCACAGGAGCCAGAAAGGGAGGAAAGCCCGGTCTCTTTGAACTTGCTCATGGAGGCACAATATTCCTTGATGAAATAAACAGTGTGTCCTTGAATCTTCAGTCAAAGCTTCTCAGGGTGCTTGAAGAAAAGGAAGTTATGAGAATAGGCTCTGATTATGTTATTCCTCTTGATGTAAGAATATTGACTGCTGCTAATGAAAGCCTCAAGGATAAAATCAAGGATGGATCCTTCAGGAGGGATTTGTTTTACAGGCTAAACATACTTGAACTTCACATACCTCCATTAAGACAGAGAAAAAAAGATATACTGCCTCTTTTCAAGCATTATTTGCATGAGTTTGCAGAGGATGGACAAGTCCCTGCAATAAGTTCAGAGTTTGAAGAAAAACTTGTTCTTTATTCATGGCCGGGCAATGTCAGGGAACTTAAGAATATTGCCAAACGATGCGTCATATTTGGAGAATTTAATCTGGACGATAGAGCAGCAGACTGCAAAAAAGACAATGAAGTATTTGAAGCTGAGAATATTGGAGAAGAAATTGAATTTACTGAAGAAAATGCTGAAATAGTAAAAAAATCTAACATTATTCTGGATTTGAAGGAAATAGACAGGTATGTTGAAAATAAAGTCATTAAAATGCTTGAAGAACAGGGAATGTCAAAAAATGATATTGCAAAAATGCTTGGTATAAGCAGGTCATCCTTGTGGAACAAAATAAATTCAGGGAAAGATGTGCAAAAAATTAAACAATAACGTACAAAAATTTATACAAAATTTAAAAAAATAGGCTTAAAATTATGGAAACCATGATTTCAAGCCTTTGTTTTTTGGCATGAATGTTGCTATTCATATTAACAGAAAAATAAAGGAGCGTTAATATGAAAAAATTAATGACAGGAAATGAAGCCATTGCACGAGGTGCTTATGAAGCAGGTGTAAGATATGCTTCAGCTTATCCAGGAACACCAAGCACTGAAATATTAGAAAACATAGCATTGTACAAAGAAAATATAGTGGCTGAATGGGCAGTTAATGAGAAGGTTGCATTGGAAACAGCAATAGGTGCATCCATGGCAGGAGCAAGGGCAATTGCTTCAATGAAACATGTTGGAGTTAATGTTGCTGCGGACCCTTTGTTCACAGTGGCATATACGGGAGTTTACGGAGGACTTGTGCTTGTATCTGCAGATGAGCCGGGACAACACTCTTCTCAAAATGAACAGGACAATCGCAATTATGCAAAATCTGCAAAAATTCCAATGCTTGAGCCTTCAGATTCCCAGGAATCAAAAGACATGACAAAGACAGCTCTGGAATTAAGCGAAAAATATGATACACCGGTACTTCTTCGAATGACTACAAGAGTGTGTCATTCAAAGGCAATAGTTGAATGTGTTGAAAGAGAAGAAAAAGAAATAATACCATACAAAAAAGACATAAACAAATACGTTACAGTTCCAGCTATTGCACGAAAATTGCGTGCAAAGGTTGAAGAAAGACAGCATAAACTTCTTGAATTTTCAAACACAACAAAGCTGAATTTCTTTGAATGGAATAATACAGCTGTAGGAGTTATCACATCAGGTGTATGTTACAGCTATGCAAAGGAAGTGTTCGGAAATACAGTGTCATACTTGAAACTTGGTTTCACCCAGCCCTTGCCAACGGAAAAAATAAGTGAGTTTTGTTCAAAGATAAAAAAGGTATACGTAATAGAAGAAAATGATCCCTATATTGAGGAACAGGTAAAAATACTTGGATTTGAATGTTTCGGAAAAAATACATTCCCTCCTTTTGGAGAAATGCTTCCTGAAGTCATACGTGCTTCCGTGTTCGGAGAAACTCTTCCAACTGTTGAGTATGATGAAAAGGAAGTTGTTTCAAGACCACCTACTCTTTGTGCAGGATGTCCTCACAGAGGATTTTACTATGAACTAGGAAAAAGAAAAAATGTTCTGGTATCAGGAGACATAGGATGCTATTCACTGGCATTTGCAGAGCCTTATAACTGTACGGATCACAACATATGCATGGGAGCAAGCATGAGCGTGGGACACGGAGCGCAAAAGGTGTTCAATATGCAGCAGGACAGCAAGATGAGAGTTGTTTCATGCCTTGGTGATTCAACATTCTTCCACACTGGCATAAACTCGCTTATGAATGTTCTGTACAACAACTCAAATACTGTGAATGTGATTCTTGACAACCGTATTACAGGAATGACAGGACATCAGGAAAATCCAGGTTCAGGCTACACGCTGCAGGGAGACAAGACAGTAATTCTTGACATTGAAGCCATAGTAAAGGCAATAGGATTTAAAAATGTTGTTGTAATAAATCCAAACGACATAAAGGCAGTAAAGACAGCTCTTGACTGGGCTTTAGCACTTGACGAACCTTCAGTTATAATAACTAGATGGCCTTGCGTGTTGAAAAAATTCTCTCCGGAAGACAAAGAAGAATTTAAAGATGCGTTTAAAACATATTGTGCGGTTGATACTGAAAAATGCATTGGCTGTAAAGCCTGCACAAGAACAGGATGTCCTGCCATATCATTTGACAAAAATGAAAAGAAATCATCCATAGATAAGAATTCATGCGTGGGCTGCGAAGTTTGTGTACAGGTATGTCCTGTAAAAGCAATAGGAAAGGTGGAAGCATAAATGACAAAAAGCATATTATTGGTTGGAGTGGGAGGACAAGGAACAATACTTGCCAGCAAACTTCTTACAACAGGATTGATGGAGGCTGGATTTGACGTGAAGATGAGCGAAATTCATGGCATGAGCCAAAGAGGAGGTTCTGTATCATCTCAGGTAAGATACGGAGAAAAAGTTGAATCTCCGGTTATAGAGCTTGGAGGAGCAGACATACTTGTATCATTTGAAAAGATGGAAGCATTGAGATACTTGAATTTTCTTAAGCCGGATGGAAAGGTTGTTGTAAATGACTATGAAATAAATTCAATGCCAATACTTTCAGGAAAAGCAGAATATCCAGTAAATGCAGTTGAAGTATTAAAAAGCAAAGCTACTACAGTTGTAATACATGCAGCGGAGAAAGCTGAAAAACTTGGAAACTCTAAGGTTATGAACATAATATTGCTTGGAACAATCATAAAGGCAATGGGGCTTGAAGAAATTGACTGGGAAAAAATACTCAGAGATAACATAAAAGAAAATTTTGTTGATATCAATTTAACAGCACTTGAAACAGGAAAAAATTTAGTTTAAACTTAAGTATGAATAGTGACTGTTCACTTAAGGTATAAAAATATAGGAGGCACTTGTGTATAAGATACTTGCAATCAACCCAGGTTCGACTACAACAAAAATAGCGCTTTATGAAAATGAGCAGGAAATTCTGGTCAAGACCCTGGATCACCCTGCTGAAGAAATGGAAAAATTTGAAAAGGTTGTTGATCAGTTTCAAATGAGAAAAGATGTTGTTCTTTTATTTTTAAAGGACAATGGTTTTGATGTAAATAAGCTTGATGCAGTGGTTGGAAGGGGAGGAATGCTTCCGCCTGTAAAGTCGGGTGCATATAGAGTCGATGATTTGATGGTTGACAGACTTAAAAACAGACCCGTTGTTGAACACGCATCGAACCTTGGAGCACTTATTGCCCATGAAATTGCTTCTTCAGTAGGAAAAGAAGCATACATTTACGATTCAGTAAAGGTTGACGAATTGATACCGGAAGCCAGAATTTCAGGAATGCCCGCATTGCCGAGAACCAGCACAAGCCACGTATTAAATTCCAGGGCTATGGCAATTAAGACAGCAAAGAACATGGGTAAAAATTACACTGAAATGAACTTTGTCGTTGCCCACATGGGAGGAGGAGTTTCCTTAAGTGTCTATGAAAAGGGAAGATTAAGCGACATCATTTCTGATGATGAGGGACCATTTTCACCGGAACGTTCAGGAAGAGTAAACTTAAGGCCTTTCATGGACATGTGTTTTTCAGGAAAGTACGACAAAAAAACAGTGGGGAAAATGATAAGCGGAAACGGAGGGCTTAAAGGCTACCTTGGAACAACAGATGCAAGAGAAGTTGAAAAGATGATCCATGAAGGTAATGATGAAGCAAATCTTGTTTATAGAGCAATGGCATACCAGATCGCAAAAGGAATAGGCGAGCTTTCAACAGTATTGAAAGGTAATGTTGACGCCATAATCTTAACAGGGGGCATTGCGTATTCAAAAATGATGACAGACATGATAAAAGAAAGAGTTGAGTTCATTGCTCCAGTTGAAATAATGGCAGGGGAAAATGAAATGGAATCACTGGCCCTTGGAACATTGAGAGTTCTTAGAAATGAGGAACAAGCAAAAGAATACACAGAATAAATTTTGGGACTGATGCATTTAGCATTTTCATGTCATCCTGAGCATTGCGAAGGATCTCATATTTTAAAGTAATGAGATTCTTCGGGCTAAAGCCCTTGAATGACACGATAATAAAAGCTAATGTAACAGCCCCTTTATTTCATAAAAAATAGTTTCAATTTTAATCACATAAATGAAAACCTTATCTAATATAAATTATTAAAGATGTGAGGAGGAATTTATGTGAAAAGTGATTGCCATAAGCTGAAAGAAACGGTCAAAAAATTGAAGGAAGAGCATGAGTTCAGGGGGTTGCTGCACTACACAGACTTTTCTAACTTAAGTTCCATAATAGAAATAGGATATCTTTGCAGCAGGGCCCTTTGTTATGCAAACAACATAGAGTTTACGGATGTATGGGATAAAGACATTAAAGCTGCCAATGACCTGAAAAACTGCACAAGGTTTTACTATGAAAAAAAATGCAACAGCCGCCTGAACATGGACGTTCCTGTATGTCTGGTGTTCAGTGAGGAATTAATTTGTTTTGATCTGTCGGTGTTTACAGACGGAGATGCAGACTCCATATATACGAAATTTGGAACTGACAATGAATTCTTCAGCAAGAAAATAGACTGGGAGACGGTGTTTAATATAGAACCAGATGATAATTTAAGTGAAAATATGAAGACTTCAAGACGAAAAAAAATGGCAGAGCTTATTATTGATGAACCGGTTTCTATAAGAAATTTAAAGAACATAGTGTTCAGGAGTATTGCAGACTACAAGAGGGCTTGCATCCTCTTCGGAAAGAATAAATATTACAGTGTAGAACCTGAAATGTTTTTTAATGAAAAAAACTTCATCAAGGATTACAACATAGTGTATGATGGTAAAATTGACAGTAACGTCTTTGTCCTTCATTTTTCTACAAACCAGCCTGTTCAAGAATCAGGAAACAATGAATATATACTCTACGACCTGGAAGGGAACATAATACGAAGTACAAAGATAAAATTTCCCGAATCCTCCAGTGTGGATTTTAATCTTGAAGTTATGAAGACGGAAGTTCCTGTTAGGTTTGAGTTTTGGTTTGGTGGAATACTTTCCATTGAGGAAACAATAGGATAAATTAGGCACAGCTTAATTTGTCTTTTTTATTTTTCATGTTGTAAATTTTGGTCATGTGCAGTATTATATATAAAATTATGATAGAGAGGGACAAAGATGAATAACTGTAAAATAAGGCTTGCTAACGAAGGTGATTATTCTTCAATCTTAAATATCTATGAACCATTTGTAAGGGATACCATTATTACCTTTGAGTACAAAGTGCCGTCAGAGGAAGAATTCGTAGAAAGAATGGCCAAAATTCAAAAAACATTTCCGCTTCTCGTTTGCGAAGAAGAAAACGTGGTTGTAGGATATGCCTACATTTCACGATTTAGAGAAAGGGAAGCCTATGACTGGTCCGTTGAATCCTCTATTTACATAGATCCTTCACATCAGGGCAAGTGCATTGGAAAGGCACTTTATGTTGCTCTTATTGAATTATCAGGTCTTTTAGGATATTGCAATATTTATGGTGTTGTAACGATGCCTAACATCAAAAGTGAAAAACTGCACAGCAAGCTTGGTTTTGAAAAAGTTGGAATATTGAAAAATGTTGGCTTCAAATTCGGAAATTGGGTGGATGTTCAATATTTGACCCTTAATATTAAGGAATACACTCTCTGTCCTGAAAAACCTAAGAATATAACTGAATTAGCCGGAACTGAAGAATTTGAATCTGTTATGAAAAGAGTTCAAAGCATCATTGAATAACGGTTAGTGATTTAATCACAGAACATATACATACCAACATGTATACTATGACAACATATTAGTTAAGTCATATTAAGATTAAAAAATATATGCAATTAATTAATTTTCACGAATGAATATCGCCAAAATTTTTAGTTGTATATTTTTTTGTCGCGAAATTGCATGGAGGTATTAATGACTAATTTTTTTAAAAACTTAAAGAACAACAAAAATCTTTTTATCATCAACATTTTATATTTCACGCTTGGTTTTGTGAATATTCACTTTTCGCTTCTGGGGCTGATTTGCATGATTCTTCCCATGGTTTTGCTTGTTAAAACAAACAGGAAGACATACTGCCAGGGGTATTGCCCAAGAGCAAATCTATATACAAAAGCAGGAAAACTTACAAGCAAGTTTTCTTTAAAAACTCCTACTTATTTCATTAAAGGAAACTTAAAATATATAATGCTGGTATATTTCGGAATAAGTTTGTTTTTCATTAGCATGTCAACAGCAAGAGTTGCGGCAGGATTCATGAATCCCTTGGAACAGCTTAGGTTTTTCATAGTATTTCCAATTCCTTTCAAATTGCCGCAATTGATTGAATTAAACAACGTATTGCCTTGGATCACACACATGGCATACCGCTTTTATTCAATGATGATGACCACAACCATAATTGGTTTGGTGCTCGCATTTGTTTACAAACCAAGAACCTGGTGCACAATTTGTCCTATTTCAACCATATCGGGAATATATCTTGACGCTCAGAAAAAAATACAGGATCAGGCAATAGGCTGCCAGTAAAAATGATTTATTATAAAAATAGTTTGCCAATTGAATAATAAAGTAATAATATAAAAGAATAAGTTTTATGTAAAAATTCATAATTGGAGAGGCTATGAACATAAATTTATTTATGACGGCAATAACCCCAGGCATTGCGCTTGGTTTGTTTTTCTATTTATTTGACAGACATGACAGAGAGCCCTTAAGAATTCTTTTGAAAGTCTTCATTATGGGGATAATTTCTGTAATTCCAACAATTTTTGTGGAAAACATTCTGACTTTTTTCAATGTGTTTCCTGGAATAATCGGTATCGGGTACACAGCTTTCATAGTAGCCGGACTCACGGAGGAATACATGAAAAGGCAGGTTGTTTTAAAAAATGTTTACTTCAACCCGGTGTTTGATGAGAAGCTTGACGGCATAGTATATTGCGTAATTGCAGCCCTTGGTTTTGCAACCATAGAAAATGTAATGTATGTTGTGTTTAGATTTTCAGATGTTGAATCCATAGGATTTTACAGAGCAATTGTGTCTGTACCTGCACACATGCTTTTTGCAGTTACAATGGGTTATTATTTATCCATGGCAAAATTTGCTCTCACAGAAGAAGAAAGCCAGTATTATTTTAAGAAATCACTCTCTGTTCCTACAGTTCTACACGGTATTTTTGACTTCATACTCATGTCGCAAATAGATATTCTGATGGTTTTATTCGTACCTTTTGTTATTTATCTTTGGGTGAACAACTTAAAGAAATTAAATGTGTATTACGCTGATTCGAAAAAAAGAAACGGGTTATAAGAAATACTCACTATTAAGGCACAGTTCGCTGTGCTTTTAATTTGTCAAAAAATGTATTGCATTATTATGGAAAATGTGATAAGATTAAAAGTTGTGTTTTTAAGGTTATAAGAAAGAGGATTTAAATGATTAAAATATATAAAGGAAATATTCTTTACACTGAAACATCAGAAAAATTTACAATAGTTAAAAATGGATATGTAGCTGTTGAAGATGGAATTATTGAAGGAGTTTATTCACAGCTCCCCGAAAAATATAAAAATATATTGCCGGAAGTAGATACAAAGGGACTCATTATACCGGGATTCAACGATGTACATGTTCACGCACCTCAGTGGGTCAATGCAGGTATGGGATTTAGCCTTGAACTTTTACCATGGCTTGAGAAATATACTTTTGCAGTTGAAGGAAATTACAAAGACGCTGAATTTGCAAGGTCATCCTATAGTCTGACAATCGAAGAGATGAAAAAGAACGGCACCACAAGAGCAAGCATGTTTGCAACAAGCCACTCTGAAGGTACTAAGATATTGATTGAACTTCTCAGAAAATCAGGCATGGGAGCATTGGTTGGAAAAGTGAACATGGATAGGAACTCAATAGAAGGCCTCATGGAAGATACATTGACATCTGCAAATGAAACAGTTGAACTTATTGAGTGGATGAACAGTACAAAAAACAATGACAATGTGGATTATATTGTTACACCCAGATATGTTCCATGCACAACTGCAGAACTCATGAAAAAACTATCTGAAATAGTAAATAAGTATAATCTTCCTGTTCAGTCACATCTTGATGAGAACAAGGATGAAATAAAGTGGGTGAAAGAACTTCATCCTGAGTGCAGGGATTTTACAAGTGTTTATAATGACTACGGTCTTATGCCCAAAGGGCAGACAGTAATGGCTCACTGTGTCCACTGCTCAGATGATGAGCTCATTATGCTTAAGGAACGTGAAGTTATGATAGCCCACTGCCCTCAGTCAAATGCAAATCTGTCAAGCGGTATGATGCCTCTTAGAAAATATATGGACGCAGGACTAAAAATTGGACTTGGCTCTGATGTGGGAGGAGCTCATTCCCTCAACATGAGAGAACACATAGTTGAAACAATCAAGACATCAAAACTTTACTGGACTGTTTTTCCGGAATATAAGCCAGTTAGCTTTTCTGAAGCATTTTATCTTGCCACTAAAGGAGGAGGCTCATTCTTCGGCAAGGTAGGCTCATTTGAGAAGGGTTACTATTTTGATGCCCTTGTAATTGATGATGAAAATCTAATAAACGAAATTCCTCACAACGTAGAGGAAAGACTTGAAAGATTTGTTTATGTGGGCTCACATGAAAACATAGTCAAAAAATATGTGGCAGGGAAATTAATATAAAATTGGAGCAATGTAATTCATTGCTCTTTTTTGTAAAGAGGAACATTTCTGCATCTAAAAATACCATTCTGTTTGAAAAACAACCAGAATCGCGTAAACATCATTTTATATTCATTGATATTTAATATGAGAAATTGTATAATTAATAAAATGCCTTCAGTATCTGCCTTCATGGTTTAAAAATGAGGATTTATGAAAACTTTAACGGAATTGTTTGATATAAAAAAGGGTGATGTTGTTTCAATTACAGGTACAGGAGGAAAGACATCCCTTCTGTTTACACTTGGAAATGAACTGAGAAAAAAGAGCAGGGTGCTTATAACCACCAGCACCAAAATTTTCATGCCTTCAAAAGAAGATTATGATTTCATATACCCTTGCATAGATGATTACATTCGAGATAAAATGAAGAATCATGAGGGAGCAACAGTGATTTCCAGCAAGTACATTAAGGAAGAAAAAAAACTGATTGGAATCAATGACGAAGACCTTGAAAGGGTATTGGATGATTTTGATGTTGTGCTTATTGAGGCAGATGGTTCAAAAATGCTGCCTCTCAAAGCATGGAAGGATCATGAACCTCCGATACTAAGAAAAACAACAAAGACAATTGGTGTTTTTCCAATTGACATGCTGGGCGAAAAAATAAAACCGGACAATATATATAATTACGAGGGTTTCATTAAGTTTGCTGAAGGAAGCTTGATTGTAGACAATGATACCGTAGGAAGAATATATTCCAGCCCAAATGGAATATTTAAAAATTCAAGAGGGAAACTGTACTTGTTCATTAACAGGGCAGATGACTTCAAGCAGCTGAAAAAGGCTTGGGATCTGGCAGAATACCTGAAAGCAAATGCTGCAGGGAATGTATTTGATTTTAAAATTTGCACGGGTTCATTGAAAGAAGGAGTTTTTTATGAATGTTAGCGCAATAGTTATGGCATCAGGTATGTCAAGAAGGATGAATAAGGATAAACTCCTCATGAAAATAAAAGACAGGCAAATTTTTGAATACATACTTGACACAATCAATAAATGCGATTTTTATGATAAATCTGTTGTGGCAAAGGATGAGGAAATACTGCAAAAGTCCAGGCTCCTGGGATTTAATGCTGTGAAAAATACAGAGTATGAGGACGGTCAGAGTCGGTCTATAATTCTTGGCGTTCGAAAATCAAAGGAAGCCGATGGTTACATGTTTTTTGTGGCAGATCAGCCGTTTGTATCTGTTGAAACAGTAAAGCTCATGCTTGAAAGTTTTGAAAAAAATCCCTGTTGTATTATAGTGCCCAGATGCAAAGATAAAATGAGGAATCCTGTAATTTTTCCGCATTGTCTAAAGGAGGAACTTTTAATGCTTAGCAAAGATAATGGAGGAAAGGCTGTCATAGGTAATAATAAGGATAAAATAGTCTTTGTAGACATAGACAGAGAATATGAATTCATGGATATTGATACCATGGAAGATTATGAAAATGTCAGTAAGAAGGTGGAAAGATGAAATCAAATATCGCTGTGGTAAGAGGAGGAGGAGACATTGCTTCAGGTGTTGTACAGAAACTTCACAGATCCGGTTTCAGGGTGCTCATACTTGAAACAAAGCAGCCTACTTCCATAAGAAGGACGTCTTGTTTCTCAGAAGCAGTATACAGCGGAATAAAAGTTCTAGAGGATACAGTTTGCATATTGGCTGAAAATGTGGATGAAATATACAGTGCATGGGAAAAGGACCAGGTTCCAATAACTGTTGATCCTGAAGGATATTATATAAATAGATTGAAACCGGATGTTGTAGTTGATTCAATAATAGCTAAAAAAAATACCGGCATGAGCAGGAATCTTGCTCCTGTTACTGTTGCAGTGGGTCCAGGATTCACAGCAGGAAAAGATGTTGATGCTGTAATTGAAAGCAACAGGGGACACAATCTTGGAAGAATTATTTTTGAAGGTGAAGCAGCTCCTAACACAAAGACTCCCGGAAGTATAGAAGGATACACATGGGAACGGGTAATTTATTCACCGTGCAAAGGAACATTCAGGACATCCCATAACATCGGGGATATAATTAAATGCGGAGAAACTGTAGCTATAGTTGACGGTAAGGAAGTAAAAGCAAAAATTGACGGCATACTGAGAGGAATTTTAAGAGACAACACATATGTGACTGAAAATTTCAAGGTTGGAGATGTGGACCCAAGAGTGGACCAGCTTGAAAATTGCTTTTCAATTTCAGACAAGGCAAGAGCCATTGGAGGAGGAGTTCTGGAGGCCGTGATGATTTTTAAGAGAATTAAAGGTATTTAAAGAGAGAAAGTAGAGAGAGTTCGCTATACTTTATTGTTTATTTTGTAATAATATGGTATGATTATAGTATCAAATGAGTTTTGACGCTCATTTCATATTATATGCGGCAAAACATTTGTACGGTCATGTCTTAAAGTTTTTAGGAGCGTAGTAATGGATATATTAAATGTTATAGAAAATTTAAAACCTACATTATCTTTAAATGATAAAAAATTAGCAGACTACGTAATAAATAACAGGCTGGAAATATGTGAAATGACTGTTCAACAATTTGCAAGTGTATCTGATACAAGTCCCGCTGCAATAATTCGTTTTTCAAAGAAGCTGGGATATAGTGGTTTTAAAGAATTTCAAATGGCTATAGCCAAAAATTTAAGTAAAGAATTAAATCAAGAAAAAGAAATATATGAACAAATCACAACAAATGATTCTACAGAAAAAATTATTTCTAAAGTAATTAATGCCCATATAAATGCTGTTAAAAATACAGAATCCATTATTAAATCAGAAATAATAGATGAAGCTGTAGAGGCAATAAATAACGCAGATACAATTCATTTGTTTGGTGTTGGTGGTTCTTATGTTGTTGCCTTGGATTTTCAATACAAATTGGTGAGAATAAATATGAAAACCAGTCTGCACAGCGATTATCATCTTCAGCTTGTTTCAGCATCTTACATAAACAAAAATGACATAGCAATTGCTATTTCCAATAGCGGCAAGACTAAAGAAACATTTAACAGCTTGAAACTGGCAAAAGAAAGAGGAGCTAAAACAATTTCAATAACTCATGTCGGTAAAAATCCAATAGCTGATATTTCTGATATAAATATTAATACAATACATATAGAACAGGGGTTTAGAATAGGAGCCATATCTTCAAGAATATCGCAGTTAACCTTAATTGACATCATATTCATGAGTTTAATTAAGAAAAATTACGATCATATTCCAAAACAAATAATAGAAACGGGCAGCATAATTTCTGGTTTAAAGCTAAAATAAGTAAGATTGCGACAACAAGTCTAAATCTTATTTATTTTTTATTGTAAAAAAGTTAAATTTATAAATTAAACTGTTGAAATAATGTTTCAAATAAACTATAATAAAATTAAAATAAAATTTCAATAAATGTTTCAAATTAATTCAGAAAGCCTTTGGCTTTCAAAAATAATTATGGAGGAATAGTAATGAAAAAGTTTGCAAAGGTATTATCGATTACTCTAGTAGCTGCAATGCTGTTAGCAGGATGCAGCAGCGGAGGGACAGCAGCAGACAGCAACGCAGCCAATAATGCATCAAACGAAGCTGCTCCCAGCGTTCCACAAGATAAAGAAGTAACTCTAAAAGTAACATTTTTCGAAGCAGGTTTCGGCAACAAGTGGCAGAACTGGCTTAAAACAGAATTTGAAAAACAATATCCAAATGTAACAGTGGAGTTGGTTGGAGATGCTAACCTTACTGAAACTTTAACACCAATGATTGAAAGCGGAGTAGATGCACCGGATGTTTATATGGCAAACGGTAGCATGTGGGAAGAATGGGGACCACAGGGTTTGGTAATGGATTTAACAAGTCTTTATGAAGAAAAAGTTCCGGGAACTGATATGACATTGGATGAGTATATTACTGATGTAGCAAAAGATAAATTTTACTTTGATCTTGGAAAAGATAATGGCGGAATAAAAAAATATTCTGTTCCTTGGTCAGCTGGTCCTATGAGCGTTGTTTACAATGTAAATATGTTTGAAGAACATGGTTGGGAATATCCAAAAACTTGGGCGGAATTCGAAGCTTTATGTGAAGAGATTAAATCTGCCGGTATTGCACCTTTGACTTATCCAGGAAAATATCCTAATTATACAAGACCGTTCATTAGAGGGTGGCAGTTACAATCAATGGGCGAAGAAAAATTCTTTGGAGAATATAAAAACCCAACAAGTGCTGATATTTATGGAGATACTGCAGTGTTAGAATCATTCAAGAACTTTAGGAAATTATTTGACAAAGGGTACATAATGAGTGGAACAACTGCATTAGATCATACTCAGGTTCAAATGGAATTCATCAACAACAAGGTAGCTATGATACTCAATGGGTACTGGTTAGAAAACGAAATGTCAGAAGCATGGCCACAAGGATACAGAATTGCTATGGCTCCTGTTCCACAAGGTGGAAAAGTAAATAAGCCTGTATCATTTATTAATATGCCAGACTACATGGCTATATATAACAATACTGAAGTGCCTGAAGTCGCAAAAGCATTTGTTTTATTCAGCTTAAGTCCGGAATCATGTGAACAGTTTGCTAAGCTTGCAGGAGGATTAAGACCATTTAATTATGAACTTAGTGATGAAGTAAGTGAATTTACTCAAACATGCCAAGATGTTATAACTAATGAGGATTATTATCAATATACAGATGCAAGCAGTAACCCTTTAATGTTTAAATCATTGGGAAATGCATATCTGACTCAGATTTCAACCGGAGAAATAACACCTGAAAAGGCTGCAGAAGACTTTAAAAATGAAGCTGCAACAGAATATGATAGGGTAAAAACAGATTTAGGCTTATAATCTGATTATAAAGGAACTCCATAATGGAACCTCATTAGGAGTTCCTTGAGTTTAAAATAGCTATCAGAGAGGTGATGATTTTGAGCGAAATTTCAAAAATCGAAAACAAAGACAAAAATAAAAAGTTAATTAAAGTGAAATCAAATAAATTGAACAAATCAAAATTATTTGTTGTTTTAATGCTGGCATGGCCTGTTGCTCATTGGCTGATTTTCACGCTTTTTATGAACTTGCAGACTTTAGCTTATTCATTTCAAAGATTAAACAGATTTACAGGTAAAATGCGTTTTGCCGGTATAGAAAACTACATGGAACTATTTAATAAGATAATAAATAATACTGCTTCATACGGAATAGCATTCAGGAATACATTCTTATGGCTTGGATTGAACGTCTTGGTTATAGTTCCCTTATCATTGGTTGTGGCATATGTGCTATCTAAAAAAATTCCTTTTTATAGATTTTTTAATGCAGTGCTTTTTATCCCCAATATTATATCAATAGTTATATTGACCATGGTTTGGTCATTTGCCTGGGCTCCAAATCAAGGATTGGTTAATGAGTTTTTAACAAGAATTGGACTGGAGAATCTTACAAGGGTCTGGCTGGGAGATCCCAAGACAGCTCTAATAAATGTGTTTATTTATTGCGTATGGGCAGGCATCGGTTTTAATAACCTGATTTTAAGCGGAGCAATTGCAAAAATACCTAAAGAGATATTGGAATCAGCTGAGTTAGATGGAATAACAAACTGGCAGGAATTCATTCACATTATAATACCAAGCGTATGGCCAACAATATGCACTGTTACAATCTTAGGTGCAACAGCAGCATTCAGAGTATTTCTCCATCCTCAATTATTGACAAACGGCCAATACGGAACATCAACCATTGCACTTAAAGTTGTTGAAGAAGTATTAGGTGGCGGAAGTTATGGCCTTGCCTCTGCAGCCGGAATAACAATGGCTGTTTTGGGTTACATTGCAGTATCTATTATTAAAAAATTCCTGGACAAAAGAGATAAGGAATGGAGTTAAAGGAGGATATAAATTGGGAAGAAAATTTAGTAAGACTGTTCTAATATTAATTGAAGTATTGTTGTTTTCATATGCATTTTCATTAATTTTCCCTTATATATGGGTTTTAATTAATTCATTTAAAACAGTTTCTGAATTTTATAGCAGCACATGGAGTTTGCCTGCAAAGTTTGATTTTACAAATTATGCAAGGGCGCTTAAAGAAACAAACATGCTCTCATATTTTAAGACAAGTATTGTTTTAACAATTATTGGGACGGTTCTTCAGGTAATCTGTTCAGCCGGTACAGCATATATACTTGCAAAATATAAATTTAGAGGTAATAAGCTGATATACGGCATGGCAATAGTTGGATTTTTAATACCAACATCAGGAACACTTGCTCCATTGTATGTTTTCTTAAAAGACACAGGTTTATTTAATATATACGGATTAATAGTTATGTATGCTACCGGCATGGGAACTAACATGGTAATTTTTTATTCTTTCTTTAAAAAAATATCGTGGAGTTATGCTGAAGCAGCATTTATTGACGGAGCCAGTGATTTTAAGGTGTTCTGGAATGTTATGTTTCCCATGGCAAGAGAAGCAACAATTGCAGTTACAATAATTACTGCAATCAACATTTGGAATGACTATTTCCTTCCATCCATACTGCTTACAAATCCAGAACTGCAGACAGTGGCTGTGGGACTCAGATCATTGCAGGTTCAGCAGCAATATAACGCAACGTGGACAGTTTTGTTTGCAGCAGTAATAATAGCCACACTACCTACAATTTTAATATATATTATATTTCAGGACAGAATTGCCAAAGGATTTCTGGTTGGCGGCCTTAAGGAATAAGGAGAGATTTATGTTTATTAAAGAAAGAGTTGAATATTTAGAAAATTACATTATTAGTTTGTGCGAAAATCAAACTTTTCCTGGAGCTGCGTTTGTTCTCATGGATGAAAAAGATTCATACATGAAATGCTTTGGAAAATCACAGCTAATACCAACTGAAGAAAATCTAATTGATAATGCCATATATGATTTAGCTTCACTGACCAAGGTCATTTCAACAACAACATCAATCATGATGCTGATGGAACAAGGGGTTTTGCACCTGGATACGCCGGTTTCAGACATATTGCCAAGATATAATAACAATAAGGTAACAATAAGACATCTGTTGACTCATACATCAGGTCATGATGCTGATATAGACTGCAAAGAAATGAACAAGGAGCAATTAATTGATGCAGTGTACAACAACAAAGTAAATGACCTACGGTTTGAAAAGCAGGTGTTGTATTCAGATATTGGATTCATTTTGTTGGGATTTATAATTGATACCTTAACAGGGTCCTATGAAAAATTTGCAGAAGAAAATGTATTTAATAAACTTAATATGACTGATACATTCTTTAATCCAAAAGATGAAATAAAAGGGCTTTGTGTTCCAACTGAATTTTGTAAAATGCGCAATAAAATTATTAAAGGTATGGTACATGATGAAAAATCATATGTTCTTGGGGGAGTTGCAGGACATGCAGGACTGTTTTCAACAGCCGGTGATTTAAGCAATTTTGCAAGAATGTATTTAAATGACGGTGAGTTTAACGGACAAACAGTTTTAAACAAGCAAACAATTAAATTGATTTCAAAATTACATACAGAAGGATTAAATGACGATAGAGGATTAGGCTGGTGGGTTAAGGGAAAGAATGCTGCATTGTGTGATTTTGCCGGTGACAGAACAATATATCACAGCGGTTTTACGGGAACTTCAATAATCATGGATTTAGACAACAAAAAAGCTTTCATACTTTTAACTAACAGAATCCACCCATCCCGCGATAATACTAAATTAGTAAGTTTAAGAAGAAATATACACAATATTGCTTTAACATCTATAAAATAAAGCTGGGAAGACATATGGAATATATAATCGGTATAGAATCTGGAGGAACTAAGTCACATCTTGCAGCATATGACTTGAAAAAAAATTTAATATTTGAAAATAACGGAGGATACGGCAATCCTTCAGTTGATGCCAAGCAAACAATTGACAATATAAGCAAGTTGATTGAAAGCTGTTTGGAAAGTTTAAAAGGTGAAAAATGCAGATTTTTAGCAGTTGGAATGGCCGGTGCCGACACCGGAGATTATAAGGAAATTTTACATAATCACATAAAAGATAAATTTATGCTGGACAACATTATATTGAATGATGCTGAAATGACAGCAAAAGCATACTTGAAAAATGAAGATGGAATAATTGCAATAGCTGGAACCGGTGCTTCTGTATATGTTCAAAAAAATAATGAAGGAAAAGTTATTGGAGGCTGGGGCCATATTTTAGGAGATAAAGGAAGCGGTTTTCATACTGCTGTTGAAGCTCTTAAAAGAATAGCTGCTCAAATAGATAACGGACTGGAGTTAGATGAATTAAGTACAAAGATCATTAGAGAAATTTGGGGAAGTCTTCCAAATTCTCAAAAAGAAATTACAGAAATTGTTCCCAAGGTGATTAAGAAGTTTGTATATGACAATCCCAAAAAAACAGTAGCTTCACTGTTTCATGTAATTGTACATCTATCAGATAAAGATAATGCTGCTGCAGTAAAACTTTTAGAAGATGCAGGGAAATATTTAGCAGAAACAACTGTATCAGCAATTAAGGAATTTAAAACTGACGAAAATATAAAAATTGGCTTAAATGGGGGAGTATTTCATAACAGCATTGTTGTACTTGAATCATATAAAAATGAAGTTTCAAAATACAGTAAAAATTGCCTGTTTATTAATAAGGACATAATGGTAACTGAAGCAGTATTTAATCTATATGAAACCAGGAGGAAAACGTGGCATCTATAACATTAAAAAATATATATAAAAAATATGATCATGATGTAACAGCAGTTGAAGATTTGAATCTGGAAATTAAAGACAAGGAATTTATAGTCTTAGTCGGACCATCAGGATGTGGCAAGACTACTACTTTACGAATGGTAGCAGGATTGGAAGAAATAACCCAAGGAGAAATGTATATTGAAGAAAGAAAAGTTAATGATGTTGCTCCTAAGGATAGAGATATTGCCATGGTTTTTCAAAACTATGCCTTGTATCCGCATATGACTGTGTATGATAACATGGCTTTTGGTTTGAAAATAAGAAAAATGAGCAAGGAAGAAATAAATGACAGGGTTATTAATGCTGCAAAGATATTAGGAATAGAAGAGTATTTAAAAAGAAAGCCACGTGCACTTTCGGGAGGACAAAGACAAAGGGTTGCCATAGGCAGAGCAATAGTCAGAGACCCTAAGGTGTTTTTAATGGATGAGCCATTGTCAAACCTGGATGCAAAGCTAAGAAATGAAATGAGAACTGAAATATTAAAACTTCATAAAAGACTTAACACCACTTTTATATATGTAACACATGATCAGACAGAAGCCATGACACTGGGAGACAGAATAGTAATAATGAAAGATGGAGTTGTTAATCAAGTTGATACACCTCAAAATGTATATGAAAATCCATCAAATGTGTTTGTGGCAGGATTTATAGGTACTCCTCAAATGAATTTTTTTGAAGCAGAATTAATTTGTGAAGACGATAATTATTTTATTATATTTAATGGACATACAATAAACTTATCAAAAGAATATGTTGAAAAACTTAAATCAAAAAATATTAAATCACAGTCAATAACTCTTGGTGTAAGACCTGAGTGCATTTCAATTACAGACAAATCACAAGACAGCCACGAAATAAATGTTGACGTATCAGAGTTAATGGGAAATGAAATGTTAATACATTCAAGAATTAATGGCAATAAAATCGTTATAAGAAGCGAAACACGCTATGATATTAAAACAGACCATAAGATAAACATATGTTTCAAATGGGACAAAATTCACATGTTTAATAAAGAAACAGGAATCAATTTAAAAGTGTAGGAGCAAATAAATGACAATTATTGAAAATGGTATGATAACGGAACAATTAAACGAAAATACCTCTAACATAGATAAGATGAGCATAAGAGAAATAATCGAAGCTATAAACAACGAAGATAAAAAAGTAGCTTTTGCTGTTGAAAATGTTATACCCGAAATCACTAAAGCCGTTGACATAACAGTATCAGCTTTAAGAAACAATGGAAGACTGATTATAATTGGAGCAGGAACAAGCGGCAGACTGGGAGTATTAGATGCTTCAGAATGTCCTCCTACATTTAATACAAATCCAGAGTTGGTTAAAGGCCTAATTGCAGGCGGTGACATAGCTCTCAGAAATGCTGTAGAAGGAATTGAAGACGATGAAAACAGCGGTGTCAATGACTTAATAAAAGAGAAATTCAATTCTAATGATGTATTGATAGGAGTTGCAGCCAGCGGAAGAACACCATATGTTAAAGGTGCAATAAAGTATGCTAAAAGTGTTGGAGCTAAAGCAATTGCAATATCCTGTAATCCAAATTCAGAAACAGGAAAGCTTGCTGATGTTAGCATTGAAGTCATAGTGGGACCGGAAGTTATATCAGGCTCAACCAGGCTCAAATCAGGAACAGCTCAAAAAATGATACTTAACATAATCAGCACAACAACCATGATAAAACTGGGAAAGACGTATAAAAATTTAATGGTTGATTTGCAGGCATCAAATTCAAAATTAAGACAAAGGGCGTTAAGAATATTTAAAAATATAACAAATTTTGAAAATGACGACGAAGCAAAATTAATTCTAGAAAAAACAAATTGGAATTTAAAAGAAGCAATTGTTATATATGAAACTGATTGTTCTTTAGATGAAGCTAAAGATTATTTGATGCAGTCAGACGGATTTGTAATCGATGCAATTCAATTAGGCAAAAAATATCTTAATGCAAAGACTATTAGAGGGTAAAATGGAAGTTATAATAAAAAACAGCTATCAGGATATAAGCAGCCTGGCAGCTGGTTATTTGTTAAATACAATAAAAAATAAAGAAAATGCAGTGCTGGGCTTGCCTACAGGCAGCACTCCATTGGAGATGTACAAAATAGTAGTCAATGAATACAAAAAAAATAATTTATCTTTTAAAAATATTAAGACATTCAATCTGGACGAATATATAGGTCTCAATAAGACTGATAAAAACAGTTATTATTTTTTCATGGAAAAAAATTTGTTCTCACATATTGACATTAACTGGGCGAACATTAATATTCCAAATGGGATGACAAACAACATTGAATCTGAATGTTTTAATTATGAAAATAAAATAAAAAAGGCTGGTTTTATAGATATATTATTTCTGGGAATAGGCAAAAATGGACATATAGGATTCAATGAACCAGCTGAATATTTTGAACCCCATACACACGAAGTTAAATTGCATCAAAATACTATAAATATTAATTCAAGATTCTTTAATAAAATTGAAGATGTTCCGAAAAAAGCCATAACTATGGGAATAAAAACAATACTGTCAGCTAAGAAAATAGTTTTAATTGCAGCAGGTTCATCAAAAGCTGAAGCTATTTCAAAAACTATCAGCGGAAAAATAGATCCCAGACTGCCGGCATCTATATTGCAGCTACACAATAATATAACAATTTTACTTGATAATGAAGCTGCTGAACACATAAAAGATTACAATTTTTTAAAGGCAGGTTGTCTATGAGTATATTACTTAGAAGCATTAAAATAATTACTCCTTCTGAAGTATTAATCGGATATGAAATTTTAGTAAAACAAGGTAAAATTACGAAAATTGATATGCAGGAAAATATGCAAAATATTGAAGTCGATGAAATTATAGATGGAAAAGGCCAATACTTATCACCAGGTTTTATAGATATTCATAACCACGGCAATTCAGGATATGATTTTATGGATTCAACTAAAGAAGCCATAGATTCCATAGGTAAATATCATTTGCAAAACGGTGTAACTTCGTATTTAGGAACTGTTTTAACTCAGTCATATGAAAATATTATTGAAGCTGTAAAAAACATTGCAAATTATGAAAATAAGGAAAATTCATCACAAATACTTGGAATTCATTTGGAAGGACCATTTTTTTCCCATAGCAAAAAAGGAGCTCAGCCGGACAAATTTATAAGAGATCCGGATATTAGTTTTATTAAAGAATTAATAAAAATATCAGACAATAAATTAAAAATGGTATCCATTGCGCCTGAAAAAGACGGAGCACTTGAATTAATCAGATATTTAAAGGAAAAAAATGTTGCAGTGTCCATGGCACACAGCAATGCTACTTATGAAGAATCCATGAAAGGCATAAATAGTGGTGCAACAATTTCAACCCACTTATATAATGGCATGAGAAGTTTTAATCATAGGGAACCTGGAATTATTGGAGCTTCACTTACAGATGACAGAGTTTATTGTGAATTAATATGTGACAGAATTCATTTGCATGATGCTGCAATTAAACTGGCATTAAAGGCAAAAGGAGCAGATAAAATAATATTAGTTTCGGATGCCATGCGGGCAGCTGGTTTAAAAGACGGCGAATTTGAATTAGGCGGACAAAAGGTAATGGTAATTAACGGCGAAGCTCGTTTGTCAGACGGCAGTCTGGCAGGCTCAACTTTAAATTTATACAAAGCAGTATACAATATGGTGAAATTTTTACATGTTCCTATACATGAAGCAGTAAAAATGGCCAGCTTATCACCTGCAAGAGCAATAGGCGTTCATGGTAACAAAGGAAGCATTGAAGTCGGAAAGGATGCAGATATGTTATTGCTTGATGATAATGTTAATATTTCTTGTGTGATAAAAGGTGGAAATGTAATATTTAAGAAGTAATGAAAAGAAATTAATACTGTAGACGTTAAAACTAATTAGAAGGTTGCTGCACGTTTGTGCAGCAACTTTTTTAATTTAAAACTGCTGCACAAACGTGCAGCAGCATATTAAATATTATATCTTTCAAGCATTTTCAACGCTATTTTTTCAGCAGTTATGGGAAGTTCCCTGAAGTTTAATCCTGTTGCATTGTAAATGGCATTTGCAATTGCAGGTGCAGGAGTGTTAATAACCACTTCACCTATGGATTTTGCCCCAAATGGACCTGTGGGTTCATAACTTGATTCAAATTCAACTCTTATGTTGCCGGCATCTATTCTGGATGGAATTTTGTACTGCATAAATGAATCGTTCATCATACGTCCATTCTCATCATAAATTATATCTTCAAACAGCGTCATTCCTATTCCCTGGACTAATCCGCCTTCTGTCTGGACTCTTGCAAGGTTTGGATTAATAGGAGTTCCGCAGTCAACAACTGCAGCATAATCAATTATGTCCACTTTGCCTGTAAGCTTGTCTAGTTCTACTTCTACAATTCCAGCCATGAATGGGGGAGGTGATGTAGGAGAATAATTAGATGCTGAGGCTGTCAGATAGTTGTTGAATCCTACAAGGCTGTTATTTCCAATGTCTTTTAATGAAATGCTCTTGTTTTCTTTCAGGGAGAACACTTCCTTGCCGTTAAACTCAACGTCATCAGAATTAAGATCAAGAAGTCTGGCTCCTTCATGAAGTATTTTATTTTTAAGAGTTTCGCATGCTTTAACAACAGCCATTCCTGTAATGTATGTTGTGCTTGAAGCATAGGATCCTGTGTCGTAAGGAGACACATCTGTATCAACGCCGTTAACTGCTATGTTGTCCAGTTCACATTCAAGACATTCTGCAGCTATCTGTGAAAGAATTGTGTCGCAGCCCGTTCCCATGTCAGTAGCGCCTATCATCAATGTGTAGAATCCGTCATCATTGAGCCTTATTTCCACTGCTCCAACATCAACATTTGAAATGCCTGAACCCTGCATGCATACAGCAACGCCCACTGATCTTACCTTATCATTTCCCATGTCCCTGCACGGGTATTTTTCATCCCAGCCTATCATTTCCTTAGCTCTTAAGAGACACTTGTCCAATGTGCAGCTTTTAAGTTCTTCATTGTAGTATGTGGGCATTTTATTTCCAACCTGTGATTGGGTGAGCATGTTTTTCATTCTAAGTTCTGTGGGGTCCATGTTAAGTCGTGCTGCCAGTTCGTTTATGGCTGATTCAAGTGCAAAGAATCCCTGAGTTGCGCCATATCCTCTGTAAGCACCGCCGCCCATGGTATTTGTGTACAACACATCGTAATTGAACTTGTATGCAGCTGCGCTGTTATAGATAGTCATGGCTTTGTGTCCGGCAAGACCAACTGTTGTTGGACCGTGGTCTCCGTACGCTCCTGCATTCCACAATGTGTCCATGTGTATAGCCTTTATCATACCTTCATCATCTGCCCCAAGGCGTATTCTGATTTCACTTTCATGTCTCGGGCTTCCGTTTGTAAGGCTTTCTTTTCTTGAGAACACAATTTTTGCAGGTTTTCCAGTTATCCATGTTACAACTGCAGGGAACATTTCACTTACAGAAGATTGTTTAGAGCCGAAGCCTCCGCCAATTCTAGGCTTAATAACACGTATTTTTGATTTCGGTATGTCCAGAGCATTTGCCATTATACGCCTTATATGGAAAGGCACCTGGGTGGAGCTTAAAATGTTAAGCCTGCCGTAAGCATCCATGTATGTGTACGTCCTGAATGTTTCCATTGCAGTCTGATGATTTGCCTTTGTGTGGTATGTTTCATCTATGATTTGAGAACATTTTTTTAATTCTTCTTCAACATTTCCAAATTCAAAAACTTCCGAAGCACATATGTTTCTGTCTTTGTCTGTTCCAACATCAACCAGAGATTTGAAATCTTCTTCCGGGTGCACAATTATTTTATTGTCCTTTGCTTTTCTAAAGTCAAGAATCGGTTCTAGAACATTGTATTTTACCTTTATTAATCCAATAGCTTTGTCAACTGATTTTTCATCCCATCCTGCAACTATTGCAACAGGATCTCCCACACATCTTATATGCTTGTCTAGAATTGCCCTGTCATAAGGACTGAACTCAGGGTATGTCTGTCCTGCAGTTGTAAACCTTGTTTTGGGAACATCTTCATATGTGAGCACGCATTCTATGCCGGGCACTTTTTTTGCTTTGTCTGTGCTGATTTCTTCAATCATGGCATGAGCATGAGGACTTCTTAAAAGCTTTACAGTCAGGCAATTTGGCGCTATATCATCTGTGTAAACGGGTTTTCCGGTAACCAGTGCTAAAGCATCTTTTTTTCTGACGCCTTTGTTAACTATTTTCATAAGAACCCTCCTTTACACATGATAAATATTTTTTTATGGCTCTTAGCTGTCCCATGTAACCGGTACAGCGGCAAAGATTTCCTTCCAGATATTTTTTGATTTCTTCCTCTGAAGGATTTTTAAGTTCATTTTTCATGGCAAGTACATTCATTATGAATCCCGGGCTGCAGAATCCGCATTGTTCAGCTCCCTCATCGGCTAAAAACCCACCGAATTCCAAGGCTTCTTTTTCAAGACCTTCAATGGTTGTGACATGTTTTTCGTTTGCCCGCACTGCAAGAGCTGAGCATGAAAGTACAGGCTTATTATCAAGCATGACGGTGCACAATCCGCAGTTTGATGTCTCGCATCCTCTTTTCACACTTAAAAACCCTTTTGATCTTATGAAATCAAGGAGCAGCATGTCAGGTGCAATATCATCATTAAATTCTTTGTTGTTAATCCATAATTTAATCTGCATGATTTCCTCCAATTATTTCTTCCATGTTTCTTTTTATAAGAACGTCAGCAAGAAGCCTGCGATACCTGGTATTTCCTCTCATGTTTGTTCCGAATGCCATCAATTTGGTTATATCTTGAACAGCCTTGTCTATTTCTTCATTACTTGGTTTTTCACTTAAGGTGAACTGTTTTAAAACTGCTTTTCCAGGGCGTGCTCCCACTGAAACATACCATTCATTTCCTTTGTTTGAAACTGCACAGGCAAGAACAGAAAAATCAGAAGAACTCATGCGGTGGCTTTTGTAGCACGATGATCTTCCATCTTTATTGATTATGATGTTCACTAGAATATCATTGTCGTAAGGCATTTCTACAAATTTTTTTAAAGGAACAATTCCTCCTTTGTGCAGCTCAACATAACTATCAAGAGACAATAGTGCGGTCAATATATCAGAAAAGCCAAATCTGGAATAAATGCTTCCTCCTATTGTTGCAAGGTTGCGCATTTGAACTCCCACGATGTGTTCAACTGATATTAAAAGCAAATTGTTGAAATAACTGTTCAATCCCAAGTGATTTTCCACATCTCTAAGCGTGCACATTGCTCCTATTTTAAAACTGTCATCATCTTCTTCAATTGTATTAAGATTGAGATTTGAAAGGTCAATAGCTGTTCCAATTTTCTTTCTTCCCATTTTAAGCCAGAGCATTCCGCCTATTATAACATTGCGTCTGTTTTGATTAAGCTCATATGCCTGATCCAGACTTTCGGCAACAACATATTTATCTATAGTAAACATGAATACACTCCCTTCATATAAATTAATCTATCTGAATAGTCACTTAATTTTACATTAATTCGACAAAATATTCAATCAGACTTTTATGGAAGGTATAAATAATTTGAATTGACAGATGATTAGACATTAAAAAACCGTTCATTACTTGAACGGGTTAGTTGATTGCAAAGTTACTTCCGACGTTGTCATTCTGAGGGCGTGGCCCGAAGAATCTCATGTTTTCAATAAAGATGAGATCCTTCACTAACGTTCAGGATGACAGCGTCAGGGTTTGTAAATAGTCTAATATTGAGGAAATTAATACTTTATAAATTTAGTGCCTGGTACGCCGCAGATGCTGCATTTATCAGGAACAGATGTTTCAATGTTTCCACATACAGGACATAAGTAATAAGTAACTTCTTCTGTATTGTCTATATTTTCCAAAGCTTCCTTGTATAATTTCGCGTGAACTTCTTCTGCTTTCATTGCAAAAGTAAATGAATTTATTGCTGCTTTGTTTCCTTCAGCTTCTGCTGCTTTAATGAATTCAGGATACATGCTTTCAAATTCAAATGTTTCTCCTGCAACTGCATCTGCCAGGTTGTCAGCTGTCGTCTTGATTTTTCCTGCAACTTCTAAATGTTTTTGAGCGTGCAATGCTTCTGCATCAGATGCTGCTTTGAAAAGTTTAGCTGCATTAGTTTTTCCTTCTGCTTCAGCTTTTTTTGCGTATGCAAGGTATTTTCTGTTAGCCTGTGACTCTCCAGCGAAACCATCCATTAAATTTTTAAGTGTTTTGTTATCTTCCATAATATCCTCCATAAATTTTATTTTATATTCTGCCTTACGGCGATTAAGCATTTGAACATTTAGGGCATAAGCCCTTGAAATACACATTTTTATCAGTTGTTTTAAAGCCGTTTAAATCATCAGTGTTTATTGAATCTATGTTTATTCCAAAATCAAAAATTTCTTTGCACTGCTGACATTTGAAGTGGCCGTGATTAAAGGTGTTTATGTCATATCTGGTTTCATTGTCCTCAATGTTTATGACCTTTACCAGATTTGCACTGGTCAATGAGTTTAAAGTGTTATAAACAGTTGTTTTTGACAGAGTTGGAACATCCTTGTGAAGTCCGTTGTAAATCTGGTCAACTGTAGGGTGACATTGATTTAAAACAAGGAATTCCAATACCTTCAATCTTTGATGTGAAAGACGTATATTATTTTTTTTAAGTTCTTCCAATAAATCTTCAAGTATTATTTTCATATGACACCTTCTTTAGATTTATATTGATTTCTAACTTGTAATGATTACAAACTAATAATACTATCAATAAAATGATTTGTCAAGCACAATTTATGAAAACATGTAATTTCTTTTTTATGATTACAGTCAGATACTATTACAGTAAGAAATCAGAATAATTAATCTACAATTCACTTATTATTTGTTTTTGTTGATAAATTATGTTAATTGAAGTATTATATATATAACATAATTTCGGAGAGTGAATGCAATGGTTGAAGAAAAACGATTTGCAGTGCTGATAGATGCGGACAATGTGTCAGCAAAATACATAAAGAACATATTGGACGAAATAACAAATTACGGTGTTGCAACGTACAAGAGAATTTACGCTGATTGGACAAAGCCCAATACTTCATCATGGAAAGATGTCCTTCTTGAAAATTCTGTTACTCCCATACAGCAGTACGGCTACACTGTAGGAAAGAATGCCACGGATTCAGCCATGATTATTGATGCCATGGATATTTTGTATTCCGGCAATGTTGATGGATTTTGCATAGTGTCAAGCGACAGCGACTTTACAAAACTGTCCTCAAGGCTCAGAGAGTCAGGCATGCTGGTGGTTGGAATGGGAGAAAGGAAGACTCCAAAACCATTTATTGCTTCATGCAATCAGTTCAAATATCTGGATGTATTGGCAGAATCGGAAAATCAAATTGCTGCTGACAATTCTTCAGGGCAAAGGGCCGATGGGTCAAAGACAGAAGGGGATAGTCAGGCAGATAAAACTTCAAAAGCATCTAAAAACAGTACAGACAAAAATGACAAGACTATGACTGATATAAACACCATTAAGATGGCAATTATCAAAATGGTTAATGAAATAGACGATGAAGATCAAAGCATGAACATAGGAGAATTAGGAAGCAGGCTTGTAAAAAGATATCCTGACTTTGACGTGAGAAATTACGGTGATACGAAGCTTTCTAAATTTTTAAAGAAATTTGACTTCCTGGATATGCATACAAAGGGAGCAGAAGGAACATCTCTGTGGGTGTCATTAAAGCACAATCCAACAGAGCAGGAATCACATGCTGAAGCTGCAAAGTCAGCCAAAACACAAAAAGTTCGAAAAAGAACCTACAACAAAAAAAAGAAAACACAATAAATTCCGGGGACGGACCTTTAATTCAATTACTGAATTAAAAGGTCCGTCCCCACAGTCTTGTATTCGTCGGGAAGATTTATTATTTCAGAATACAGGATGTCCCTGTAATCCATGTGCGATTTTTCGTCCATGTCAGCTGGAAAGTTTTCTGTTGATTTCATTCCCCGCCTGATAAAGTCATTTTTAATCGCATCACTTATTTCGCTTGTTTCAGATAATTTTTCTTTTAAAACAATGTTTCCACCGGATATGAAAAAAAGTTTGTACCCATTTTTCAGAGGTATTGTTATAAATATGTTTGAAGTCATGATGATTTTGTACTTATTTATTGCTGTTTTAAGATATTCCATGTTTTGAATCATGTTTCTGTACATTATTGCTGACTCGAAATTACACAGAGATGATTCTGTCTGCATTTTTTGATTTAAAATTTTAATGAAAATATCAAAGTTATTTCCGTCAGATAACAAATAGAGCAATGATTTTTTATTTTCCTGAAAAATTTCCTTGTTCATGGAAACAGGAAAGAGGTTATATTCAAAATCATAGCTGTCATTTGATTTTATTATGGGGTACAGGTTCTTTAACGAATCCATGATATCATACAGCATGTACTTGTTCCTGAAAGGTCCGAAGGAATTTTCTTCTCTTGTGCTTGTAACCTTTAAGGAATTGTGGTGGTTGAAGTCTTCTATTTTAAGATAGACGTAACGTTTGTCATTTTTCATCTGAGAGTTGAATATGGGCTGTATGGATTTAATGAGACTGCATTCCAGAAGCATTGCTTCTAAATGAGTGTCAGTGACCACGTACTCAATGTTGTCAATGAGTCGCACCATTCGGTTGACTTTTTCCCACTTAGGATTATCTGCAAAATAAGTTTTCACTCTTTTTTTAAGGCTCTTGCTTTTTCCGATATATATAATGTTTCCTCTTTGATCAATCATTTTGTAGATACCGGGAAGTTCAGGAAGTTGCTCAAGTATAGTTTTAATTTTGTCTGAAATATCTATCATTTATCACCATCATTATCTTTTGATTTCAGGTTGTATGTGTACTTCAAAATATTATCTATTTTATCCTTGTCAGAATAATTCACTCTTACTGCCAGTTCACGGTTGCTTTGAAAAATACTGTCCATGTAGAACACCAGGTTGCAATATATCCCTTTAAAAAACATTTTGTTTTCATAGGCACCGCCCCACTCATACTGGAGTAGCTTATCCTTATTATAAAATTTGTCTCTAACGAGCACGCCATCTTGAAATAGGGCGATTTTTACTTTTTCTTTGTTAATATCCAATATTAAAATACATACGGAAGCGATAATCATATAGAGACTGTTCATGAAGTCATTTGGATAACGCAACGTTTCATAATATTCAATCATCTTGTCATTTTCGTAAAAGTAATTGCTTAAGCTCTCTATATATTTGGGATTGAACAGTTGAAAAATACTGTTTAAATATTCTCCCTTAAGTATCCTGTGCATGCTGCTGATGTCTTTAGTGAACATGCCAATCCAAATGATCACAAGAATCAAATAAAACCATGCAAAGTTGTATTTGTTGTTCAGCTGCACAATAAGATAATCTTCTTTTTTTCTTCTTAGAGATATGTTTTTATTAATGGAATAGGCAGTATAAATAATTGAAAATGCGCTTACTACGGAATAAAAAAGCATTGAAACAGAAGCATTCATATAATCCCCTCCATCATTATAATAACACATTATCATAATAATTTCTCTACAATGTAAAAAATAATGCACCGTATGTAAAAATTCATTCTGGGGACGGACCTTTTAGTTCATTTATTAAATTAAAAGGTCCGTCCCCGGGTTTTATTTGCTTATTAGCTCTATGGCTTTGTCCATGGAATAATTTCTGCTCTGCCAAAGGGAATCTCTGCTGTAATTTTTTTCAATATTTTTAAAGTACAAATCTGCTTTATACCTGGTCATTATGTCTGCGTTGTTGTTTTCAACAAGCCTTGCTATCTGTGGAGCCGCGTCCACAGATAAACTCATGAGGTAATCTATATCCAGCGAATCTGTTTCTTTTGCAAGATACATATCAACATTATGTTTGGCAATTATGTAATCAATTTGAACCACATTCAAACACAAGTAATAACATAATCCAATAACCATGTATACGGCCATAATATTGAATTCAGGTCTCATTATAAATGCAGCAGTAATTATAAGACCAATGGATTCAAATATGAGGAATCCGTAAACCAAGACCCTAAGGCGTGTAAATCCGTATTCCTGGTCGTACAAATACATTCTGTAAAATGAAGATATGAGCATTACAAATGTTACTGCGCACAGATACATCATGAATATTTTTGTAAGATTTGACCATTTGCTTCTTTGAACATAAATTTTTTCTTTATATAAATATACTGTCAGTAATATAAGCCCAATATTTAAAAAGCTCAGGAAAATGAGTTCAAAAAATCCTCTTCTGGCATATTCGGCGTAATTTAAGTTTGCCGGCAAGACAGAACCCGCAAATAAATATTTGAACTGAATGAAAATAAACAGTGTATACACCAGCAGTATTGATGAAAGCAAAATATTTATGACAATTGTGTCTGCATTTTTGGGTCGTATTTCTAAGGTGAAAAATGCATTTTGGGAATCTGACTTTTTCTCTGCAAATACAATGTATATTAGACCAAACAAATACAGTCCTGCAATCATTCCAAAAATGATTTTAAATATTAACTCTATATCAAGCATTTTTGAAAACCATTCAAGTGTATTTTCAACTTTGACGGAAAAAACAAGGTCCGCAGAGGACAGCATAATCAACAGGAATACTACAAAGGGAAGAGATATGAATATTCCGAGCAATATGCTGGAATGAAGCTTTTTTTTCGCGTCATCGCTTTTATACTTATTGATCCATTTAAAAGGAATGTTGAAGTTTCTTAATGGAACAATAACATGTTCGAGTATTTTAAATAAGAATTTAAAATTAAGTTCTTTCACTGGGAAGTTGTCTGTAAGAATTGCAACCATGGTACTGTACAACAGTATTGTGCACAGGAAATTAGGCGCTCTCCATAAATAACTTCCGCTTAAGTAATAGTTAAGAGACAAAATGAATATAGGAACAAACATTAACAGTCCTTTTTTATTTTTTGCCTCTTCACGCTTATAGATTAAGGTGAATATTGAAACAAACTGAATGATTGTAAATACAGGAACACTTATTCCCGGGTTGTGAGTAAGTATTAAATATATGAAACTCACTGCTGAAAGCAGTCCATAAATAGACAGCTTAATTTTTATTGAATTATCCATGATTTACTCCTTAACATATTCTATAATATCTCCCGGCTGACAATCCAATGCCCTGCAGATTTCTTCCAGCGTGGAGAATCTTATGGCCTTGGCTTTGTTGTTTTTCAATATTGATAAATTGGCAGGCGTAATATTTACCTTTTCCGCCAGCTCCATGAGTCCTATTTTTCTCTTTGCCATCATGACATCTAACTGAATAACAATACCCATTGTATCCTCCTACACTGTTAAATCATTTTCATCTTTATAGTATACGGCTTGCTTGAACAAATCCTTGAGGGTCAGGCAAAACAAGCATGCAATAACAAATATGAGAATAATCACAATGGTTGATATGGTAAACCAAAACAAGCTTTTAATGCAGAATATAATTGAAATTAACATGCTTGCAACAGCCATCTTTCTAAGGCAAGTAACATTTTTTAAAACAAAGGGATTTCCTCCAATCAATGTTTTGAACATCACCCTAAGCTGCCATAAAATATATACGGAAGCAATGCCTGAAGCAATCAACACTAATATCATGGGCAAAATCAATTCATCCTGCAAGTTGAAGTAGTACACCAGCCATGGCTTAGAAAATGGTACAAACAAGCAGCAGATTATTCCTACAATGAAAAGTACATCAACACAAATTTTAGATACATAATGAACAAAACTATTTTTATACATGAAAGTCCTCCTTGCTTTTATAACTAAATTATAGCAGATGTTTTTCTAATGTCAATAATTATTTATTGATAATCAATAAATAATTATTGTTTGTCTTTCGCATTGAAGAAAACGCAAAAAAGACGGGCCATAAGAAATGCCCGCCGTGATTTATGAGATAAGTATATTTAAGCAATTAAGCTAGGGAAGAGTGAAGATGTAATGCTTTGAGGAATAGTTTTCTAAACTGGCCTCCATGCAGCGTATGTTGAATATCTGGTTTATTTTTCCGGTTTTTATAACTTTTTCAGGAACATCATGAACAGCAATATGACCGTTGTCCATGAGACATATTTTATCTGAGCAGGAAAAGGCAAGATTCAAGTCATGAAGAACCATGACAACTGTCTTACCAAGTTTTTTCAAGTTTTTCACAGTTTGAATTATTTCAAGCTGGTGGTTTATATCAAGATAAGTTGTGGGTTCATCCAGAAATATTATGTCTGTGTTTTGAGCCAAGACCATTGCAATAAATGATTTTTGCCTTTGACCTCCGGATAATTCCTGCAAGTTACAGTTTTTAAACTGTTCCAGGCCCATTAATTCAATTGACTCCTCAACAATTTTTTTATCGCTTTTCTGAGGAATTCTGGAAAAGTTCAAATATGGGAATCTTCCATGCATTACAAGGCCGTACACTGTAATGTTTGGAACTTCCTTGTTTTGAGGAAGATATGATATGTAACGTGCAATATCCTGGCTTTTCATAGTGGATAAATCTAAGTTTTTTCCATTAACATCAATAATAACTTCTCCTGACATTGTTTTTAACAAATTTGAAGAAGTTTTTAACAGAGTTGTTTTGCCGCAGCCGTTTTTTCCGATTATAGTTGTGATGGTACCTTCTTCAAATGAAATGTCTATGTTTTTAATTATTTCCCTGCCATTATATCCTGCAGTCACATTTTTCAAACTTATCATATATGACCTCTTTTCTTCATCAATAAAAGATACACAAAAAACGGTCCTCCAATAAAGGACATGATTATTCCCACAGGCAGTTCATAGGGTGCAAACAATATTCGGGAAAGTATGTCGCAAAAAAGAGTGAAGCTGCTTCCAAGAAGAGCACTCACAACAATAAGAATCCTGCTGTCGTTTCCAATCAGAAATCTTGCAGCATGAGGTACAATTAACCCTATGAAACCAATGAGCCCTGAAAAACTTATGGCACTTCCGGACAAAAGAGCAGCAACTGCCAGGAGAACAAATCTATACAAAGAAACATTAAGTCCCAGGGACTTAGCCGACTCGTCCCCTAAAGACAAAATATTCATGTCATAGCTTAGCATTAAAGATACTGCAATACCGAAAATTATAAATATGGCTGCATACTGAAGCTTTTCCATTGTTACTCCTGAAAAACCTCCAATCATGAATGCAGTCCTGCTTATTGAAGCATCAGGAACAATTGTGAGAACTGTGTCTGTTATGGCACTGATGAAACTTGATACGGCAATTCCTGATAATACAATGGTCATCCGCGAAGCTCCGGTTTTTAGAGCTATAAAATAAACAAGATTAACAGCAATCAGCGCTCCCATGAATGCAGCAATGGGAGTAAGATAAAAATTAGCAGGGAAAAATGCTGCAATAAGAACAACAAAAAGTCCTGATCCTGCATTTACTCCTATGACATTGGGGCTTGCAAGAGAATTGTTTAGTACAGTCTGCAATATAACCCCTGCAACAGACAAGGAGCTTCCGGCAAGAAGCGCTGCTAACATTCGGGGCAGTCTCACATAATTTACAATCTGATAAGCATTTGATGAAGACTCATCAAACAATGCATTTATTGTTTCTGTCAAAGTGAGTTTAGTTGATCCAAGAGAAATGCTTAAAATTATTCCTGCTGCAAGTGTAATTGAAAGCAGAGCCATAACAGCAATGTTATAGCTCAGTGAGTCTTTATTTGAAAATTTCAGGATATATAATTTTTGCCATGTATTCATAACTTTCTCCCCACTTTGCATTTGGTTTGTAGTGGAAAAGTTCCTTAGGAAGTACAATGTACATGCCGTTTTTTACAGCAGACAAATTGCTCCAGGCAGGATTTTTTTCTATTCCGCTTTTCATTGCTTCAATGGCTTTTTCTGTGTTGCCCATAGTTGTGACGAATATATAATCAGGGTCTTCTTCGATAATTTCTTCCATGCTCAACTCTTCCAGAATTGACTGGTGCTTTGACGCAATGTTTGTGGTTTTAAGGTCATCAAGTATCCTGCATGCAAAGTTGTCATCGTCCTTTGCCTTGGCACCCCCTGAATAGGCACGTATGAATAAAACTGATGAGTTTGATGATATAATTTTTGATTTCACCGTTTCAATTTTATTTTGTACTTCAAGGCCGTTTTTTTCATACAAATCTTTGTTTCCGGTTATGTCAGTACATATATCAAGCATTTTTAAATAATCCTCAAACTGTTCAACCTTAAAGTATGCATGAGGTATATTTGCTTTTGTCAATGTTTCTTTTAATTCCAAATGGCTTTCTATATCCGAGGAAAGGATTATGAAATCAGGAGAAAGAGACAATATTTCTTCAAGGTTTGGCTCTTTTATGGTACCCACAATCTTAGTGGTTTCAGATAACTTTATGTTTCGTTCTGAAATACTGTCGTCTGTTGTTCCGGCAATATTTCCTCCTGCAAGAATCCACGTTTCAGCATAAGAGCCTGAAAGAGCAACCACCTTACGAGGTTTTTCCTTTAATACAACCTCATTACCAAGGGAATCCTCAAATGTGTAGTACATATTTTCTGCGCTGACTTTAGTTTCATCAGATGAAGCTTGGCTATTGCTGCATGATACAGCAACCATTGCTGTTAGTAAAATCAAAATAAGCAGTGGTATTTGAATGTTTTTTTTCAGCACATTGCACCGCCCTTTGTTTTAATTCCAAGTATTTCTTCTTTTTTGTCCATAATATTGTCTGATACAAGCATTTTTCCTACTTCATCCACTCCAAGTCTGTCTACTGTTGAAGCAAAGCGTTCACCAGTTACACCTTTTAATTTGAACAACAATATTGCTTTCTCTGCAACATCCATGGCTTCTTCTTTTGTAAAAAGCTTTCTTATGGGAGAGCCCATGCGTATTTTTTTACCCCATCTCCCGCCAACGTATACTTTGTATCCTTTATTTCCATCGGGAATTGAATCAAAGGCACATTTGTTGATGCACATGCCGCAGTTAATGCAAATTTCTTTATCAATAACAAGTTTCGTATTTACTACTTTTGCTGCATTCATGGGACATACATTTTCAATGCTGCACTTTTTACAGCCCCTGCATTTGTCCTGGTTGTAGTTTGGAACCATTTGACCTACAATTCCCAAGTCGTTCAGGTCAGGCTTGACGCAGTTGTTTGGACACCCTCCCACTGCTATTTTGAACTTATGAGGAAGAGTCACACTCCTGTATCCTATGTAAAAGCGATTATGAATTTCAGTTGCCATTGCCTGAGTGTCGAAAAATCCGTTTGTACATACAGTTCCTTTGCATGCAACTACAGGACGAACTCTTGATCCTGTTCCTCCAATGGACATGTTGTCTTCTGCCACATGGTTTTTCACTGCTTCAATATCTTCAAATTTAATTCCAGGCAGTTCTACTGTCAGTCTTGAAGTGAATGCAATTTGTCCGTTTCCGTATTTTTCTGCAACCAAGGTTAAGTTTTTCATTTGTTTTGATGTAAGAACACCGTTTTCAGTTATTATTCTTGCTGAAAAGTGCTCCATATCATTGTTGGAAAGGAATCCTTCACCCTTAACTTTTTTTCTCTGCTCTGCTGTAATTTCCATATTTCCTCCGCTACATATTTTATATTTAATATTATAATACTTGAATTCCATAATTAAAAATAGTATTATTGTATAATATGATAGGTAATTACCTATGGGAGGAACCATGACAATAAGACATCTGAAAATTTTTATAGCAGTTTGCGATTACGGGAAGATGAGTCTGGCCGCAGAAAAACTCTTCATGGCTCAGCCGTCAGTGAGCCAGGTAATTGCAGAAATAGAACAGCACTACGGAGTAAGAGTTTTCGAAAGGCTGTCAAAAAAGCTTTATCTTACAGAAGCAGGAGAAAATCTTCTGAAGTATGCACGTCACATTGTTTCTTCTTTTGAAGAAATGGAAGACAGCCTCCTTAACTCGAGCAGCAACACCTCTTTGAAAATTGGAGCAACCATAACTGTGGGAACATGCGTGTTAAATGATATTTTAAATGACTTTAAAATAAAGAAACCAAACATAAGTACAAAGGTATATGTAGAAAATACAAACGTCATAGAAGAAATGATATTGAAGAGTAACCTTGATTTGGGAATAGTTGAAGGAATAATTAAAAGTCGGGACATAATTACAGTTCCAATAGTTTCGGATGAACTCATTCTTGTTTGTCCTTCCTCCCATGAATTTTCATCACTTGAAGAAATAACTGCAGAGAAGCTCAACAATCAAGACTTCATTCTCAGGGAAGAAGGCAGCGGAACAAGGGAACTTTTTGAAAAGAAAATCGAAAACCTGGACATAACAATTAACAAGAAATGGATTTGCAACAACTCAGAAGCCATAAAAAATGCAGTCATAAGCGGGCAGGGACTCACGGTCATTTCCCAAATGCTGGTCAGAAAAGAAATTGAAGAAAAAAAGCTGCATAAGATTAAAATAAATGACTTAAAGCTCACTAGGAACTTTTATCTTGCATACCACAAAAACAAATATTTATCTGATAATCTTAAAAGCTTTATAAGTACATGCATGGATTGTTCAATCAAATTAAGTTAAATATCATTTTCATTAATGGTTGACAAGAACAATATAATTTGCTAAAATCTAAAAAGTCGTCTGAAGACGATTAAATTTTGGAAGACCAAGATTATGACATCAAACCACGAAGGTTTTATTGCTTGAGAACAAGCATACTTTGTGGTTTTTATTTTATTTAACTTTGGAAAATTATGTCAATATTAAAAGGAGATGGTTATATGCATATGGCTGATGCGCTGATATCGGCTGCAACAGGCGGAGCAATGTGGGCTGCTTCTGCTGGCGCTGCCACATATTCTGTAAAAAAGGTGCAGACAGAAATTGAAGAAAATGAAAAAAAGATTCCTTTGATGGGGGTTATGGGAGCATTTGTTTTTGCTTCTCAGATGATAAATTTTACTATTCCCGGAACGGGTTCCAGCGGTCATATTGGAGGAGGCATCCTCTTAGCAGCACTTCTAGGACCTCATGCAGGATTTTTGACGCTGATTTCAATACTGGCAATTCAAGCTCTTTTTTTTGCTGATGGTGGGCTGCTTGCACTTGGATGCAACATATTCAACATGGGATTTTTCACATGCTATGTTGCATATCCTCTTATTTATAAAAAATAATACATAAGAAAATGTCAAAGAAAAATATTCTTATTGGCTCGCTGATTGCAGCTGTAGTGGGACTTCAGCTTGGTTCATTTGCTGTTGTACTTGAAACATTTTTTTCAGGGAAGACTGAACTTCCTTTTGGCACGTTTTTAATTATGATGCAGCCAATACACCTGGCAATAGGTATTGTTGAAGGACTGCTGACTGCTGCAGTCATTTCGTTTTTATGGAACACCCGCCTTGAACTTCTTGAAAGCAGCAACATGAATAAAGTTGATAACAGTCATAATAAAAAAGTTATTGTATTGCTTCTTTGTGCGGCACTTGTTATAGGAGGAATTGCATCATGGTATGCATCAAATAATCCTGACGGTCTTGAATGGTCAATAGAAAAAACAATTGACAGCAATGAGGTTGAAGGCAAAAGCAGCATACATGAACTTCTAAGAAATGTTCAGGAGAAAATTTCATTTCTCCCGGATTATAATTTTAAATCTGATCAGGAAGCTCAAACTCAAGCAAAACTTGGAACTTCAGTTTCAGGAATATCAGGAAGTATTTTGACGTTAATAGTTGCTGTATTAATAGGAAAAATTTCAAAAAAATACAGACAAATAAATAAAGGCTAAAATCAATAACTAACCGGGACAGACAAATGAATAAAATAACAAAATCAATGTATGGATTAAGGTATTTCGATGAAACAGCTCAAAATGACACGGTGATTCACAAACTGAATCCTTTGGTCAAATTATTGGTAAGTTTTTTTTACATTTTGACTGCTGTTTCATTCAACAAGTATGAAATTGTGTCACTGATTCCACTGGCAATATATCCGTCTATAGTTTTCAACCTTGGAGACATTAAGGTTATGCCTGTATTAAAAAGGTCGCTGCTGGTGCTGCCTCTTATTTTGCTTGTTGGAATTTCCAATCCAATACTTGACAAAGAAACGGTTGTAATTTTTGAAAATGTGGTTGTATCAAGAGGAATTTTATCATATATAAGCCTCATAATAAAAAGCACATTATCAGTTATATGCGGAATGCTTTTAATTGCAACTACTTCAGTGGACGATATTGCAAAGGCCCTTGGCAGCCTCCATGTGCCGAAAATTTTTATAATGGTTTTTTTGCTCACATACCGCTACACATATGTCTTGATTGAAGAATTTTCAACCATAAGTACTTCATATTTTTTAAGGGCTCCGGGACAAAACGGAATTCACTACAATTTGTGGGGACCGCTTTTGGGGCAGTTATTGATGAGAACATACGACAGAGCACAATCAATTTACAGTGCAATGTGCTTGCGTGGATACCAAGGGGAATATTATTCGACTAAAAATATTTTTCGCATCAACGATTATGTGTATTTGATTTTGTGGGATGTATTTTTATTTTTAGTCAGATTTTACAATGTGCCGGTAATACTTGGCAATATTATGACAGGAGCATTTTAATGAGTCATCACAATGTAATTATAGACAATGTTTACTATTCATATCCTGATGGGAAAAAGGCACTAAACGGCGTAAATTTTGAAATTTATCACGGAGAATCAGTGGCAGTCGTAGGAAGTAACGGTGCAGGTAAATCAACTCTTCTTTTGTCAATGGTAGGAATTTTGTTCCCTGACAGAGGTGAAATTAGAATAGGCAATGTTCCGCTTGATAAAAAAACACTTCCGTCAATAAGGCAGAGAATTGGTTTTACATTTCAAAATCCGGATCATCAGCTGTTCAGCACCACAGTTTATGATGATGTTGCCTTTGGACCAAGAAATTATAAATTATCAGAAAATGAAGTTAAGAAAAGAGTTGAAAGAGCCCTGGAAATTGTAGGAGCGTCACATTTGTCGGACAGACAGACCTACAAGCTTTCAGGAGGAGAAAAGCGTTCGGTTTCAATAGCTTGTGTATTGTCAATGGAGCCTGACATACTTCTCATGGATGAACCTTCATCCAACCTTGACCCTAAGTCAAGAAGAAGGCTCATTAACATATTGAAAGAATTTAAACACACAAAAATAATAGCAACTCACGACCTGGACATGGTACTTGATGTTTGCGAAAGAACAATAGTTATAGGCGAAGGCATAGTTCTGGCCGACGGAAAATCAGATGAAATATTAAGAAATGAAGAGCTTCTTGACAGATGCGGACTTGAAAAACCATTTGTGCTTCAGGGGTGTCCTGTTTGCTCAAAAATAAGCAAATGACCTAACATGGGAGGAATTATGGAAAATAAATTTTTATTGTTAGAAGAAAAAATAAGCAAGCTTGTTGAAGGAGGAGTATGTATTGCCTTTTCAGGAGGAGTTGACAGCAGTCTCATACTTAAACTTGCATGCGAAGCAGGGAAAAAACAAAACAAGAATGTATACGCCGTAACTTTTGAAACAAAACTTCACCCTGTTTCTGACGTAACTGTTTCAAAAAAAGTAGCAGGAGAAATGGGAGCCATTCATAAAATAATTCAGGTAAACGAATTTGAAAATAAGGAAATATTGAATAATCCCGTAAACAGATGCTATTTGTGCAAAAAATCGCTGTTTGTAAATTTGACTGAATTTGCAAAGAACAATGATCTTAAATACGTGGTCGACGGTACTAATGCAGATGATCTGAAAGTCTACAGACCTGGCGTAAAGGCTCTTGGGGAATTGGGAGTTGTAAGCCCCTTAGCAGAGCTTGATATATCAAAGCAGGAAGTAAGAGAAATGGCAAAGAGCTTAAACATTTCTGTTGCATCAAGACCATCGGCACCATGCATGGCTACAAGGCTTCCTTACAATACTGAATTAAATTTTGAACTTTTAGAAAAAATAGATAAAGCAGAGGATTTTATAAAAACCTTGGGCTTTGATGTGGTTAGAGTTAGGGTTCACAATGACATAGCAAGAATAGAGGTAACAAAGGAAAATATGATTAAATTGGTTGAAAACAGACAATCAATCATTGATTTCATGAAAAGATCCGGCTTTGTTTATATTACATTGGATATAGAAGGCTTCCGTTCCGGAAGCATGGATATTAATTTGGAAAAATAAAATAAAAGAGGTTAAGATGGATATTCACGAATTGCTGTTAAAAGTAAAGAACAATGAAATTGAATTGAGTGAAGCTGAAAAAACTCTTAAAAAACTTCCTTACGAGGACCTTGGGTTTGCAAAGCTTGACCACCACAGAATGCTTCGGTCGGGATTTGGAGAGGTTGTTTACTGCAGCGGAAAATCAACAGAGCACCTTGTTAGAATTTTTCAGTCATTCAATGAAAAAAATATAAACATAATGGGTACAAGAGCTTCAAAGGAACAATATGAAGCAATAAAAGCACTTTTGCCCGAAGCAGAATATGACGAAATGTCGCGTATTGTAAAAATAATGAGGAATGTTCCGGAACAAATTGGTTTAATTGCAGTGTGTACAGGAGGAACATCGGACATTGCAGTTGCAGAAGAAGCTGCACAGACAGCGGAATTTTTCGGAAGCAGGGTAATGAGGGTTTACGATGTTGGAGTAGCAGGAATTCACAGACTTCTTTCAAAAATTGAAGACATAAACAAAGCCAACTGCATTGTAGCTGTTGCCGGAATGGAAGGAGCCTTGCCCGGAGTAATAGCAGGAATGTCCGATAAACCAGTAATAGCAGTGCCCACATCAATAGGGTACGGTGCAAATTTCAACGGGCTTTCGTCTCTTCTTACAATGCTTAATTCATGTGCAGAAGGAATTGCTGTAGTAAACATTGACAATGGTTTTGGAGCAGGTTACATGAGCACACAAATAAACAGATTGGCGGTACAATAATGAGCAAAAGAATTTTGTATATGGAATGTTATTCGGGAATAAGCGGTGATATGACTGTAGCATCCCTTCTTGACCTGGGCGGTGACAGGGAAGTGATGATAGAAGGATTGAAGAGTCTGAATGTAGACGGATACAGCATAGAAATAGGAAGAACAAAGAAATGCGGCATAGATGCATGTGACTTTAATGTTGTTTTAGAACAAGATCATGAGCACCATCATGAAAATGAGCACATTCACGACCATGAACACCATCACAACCATGAACATTATCACGAGCACAGACATGAACATGAAATAGAACATGGACACTGTCACTCACATGAGCATGACCACCATGAACATTATCAAGAAGCAGATGACAGTCATGGGCATCATGCACATCATAGCCATGAACACAGAAACATAGTCGATATATTTAAAATAATTGATGAATCAAAAATTACAAACAAGGCAAAATCAATTTCCAGAAAGATTTTCCTGGTTGTGGCAGAAGCTGAAGCAAAGGCACACGGTCTTGGAGTTTCTGAAGTTCATTTCCACGAGGTAGGAGCAGTTGATTCCATAATTGACATTGTTGCTGTAGCCATACTTATTGACAACCTTGACATTGATGACATAGTGGTTTCAGAATTGTATGAAGGAAGAGGTCATGTAAAATGCCAGCACGGCATAATTCCTGTTCCTGTTCCTGCGGTCGTAAACATTGCAGCAGAACATTCTCTGCCTATAAGAATAACCGAAGCCAGGGGTGAAATGATAACACCTACAGGAGCAGCAATTGCAGCAGCTCTTAAGACTATGGATTCTCTGCCTCTATCCTACACCATCAAGAAGACAGGAACAGGTGCCGGCAAAAAAGATTTTGACAAAGCAAATGTGCTCAGAACTTATCTGATTGAAGAGTCAAATGAACAATCAGCAATAGACATGCATCATTGCCAAGGAAATAAATATATGTGGGTGCTTGAAACAAACATTGATGATTCTACGGGAGAAAATTTGTCATTCACAATGGAGAAACTTTTTGAAAGCGGAGCAAGCGATGTTTTCTTCACTCCAATTTACATGAAAAAAAGCAGACCGGCTCACAGACTGACAGTAATATGCAAAGAAGATGACATTAGAAAAATGGAATCTGAAATATTTAACAACACAACAACTATTGGTATCAGAAGATACAGGACTGAAAGGACTGTTCTTAACAGGGAAATAATAGAAGTGGAAACAAAGTATGGTCCTGTTAAAGTAAAAGTAAGCAGCTATGAAGGAAATATGTTTTATAAGCCTGAATATGAAGATG
>NZ_CANG01000922.1:0-355 GCF_000309315.1 Sedimentibacter sp. B4 | reverse complement strand
CCCGCTGCCGGTGGTCGTGGCGAGCGGGTCGGGAGCCTGGCTGACCGACGTGGACGGCAATCGCTACCTCGACTTCCTCTCCGCCTACTCCGCGGTGAACTTCGGCCACTCCAACCCCGACCCTGGTCCGGGTGGCCACCGAACAGCTGAGCCGGGTGTCGATCACCTCCCGCGCGGTGTACTCGGCCACCTACGGCCCGTTCGTCGAGGCGCTCGCGAAGCTGTGCGGCAAGGACATGGTGCTGCCGATGAACACCGGCGTGGAGGCCGTGGAGTCGTCGCTGAAGCTCGCCCGCAAGTGGGGCTACGAGGTGAAGGGCGTGCCCGAGGACCGGGCGAACATCATCGTCATGGA
>NZ_CANG01000923.1:0-324 GCF_000309315.1 Sedimentibacter sp. B4 | reverse complement strand
GGAAGGAGCACCCACGACCGCAGCCAGGCCGGGTTCCAGCCCGGCGGCGGTGAGCCGGGCCACTCCCCAGACCACGAAGGCGAACTCGACCGAAACTGAACACACCAACGCGAGCCAGCGTCGCAGCGTCTGTGGCCAGGACGCGGACGAGCGGCCCTTCGCCCGGGCAGCCGCGTCCGGTCTACCCGCCGGGAGCCGTCGCGTGACGACGATCAGCACCACCATCGAGACCGGGATCAGGAGCAGGGGCACCCGCGCGCCCAGCCCCACCGTTGCGGCGAGCCCGAGCAGGATCGGCGCCGACACCGCAACCACGCTCGCCAC
>NZ_CANG01000924.1:0-380 GCF_000309315.1 Sedimentibacter sp. B4 | reverse complement strand
TCGGACCTGGTCAATCCCTACTCGGCGCTGTCCGGTGCGGTGCCGGAGCTGCGCTCCAGCGAGCACTACTTCTTCCGGCTCTCGGATCCGCGCTGCGTGGCCTTCCTGGAGGAGTGGACGCAGGACGGCAAGCTCCAGCCCGAGGTGGCGAACAAGGTGCGGGAGTGGTTCGTCCGGGACGAGGCCGGCAACCCGGGCCTGTCCGACTGGGACATCTCCCGGGATGCGCCCTACTTCGGCATCGAGATCCCGGGTGTGCCCGGAAAGTACTTCTACGTCTGGCTGGACGCGCCGATCGGCTACCTCGCGTCGCTGGCCAACCTGTTCGCGAAGCGCGGCGAGGACGTGGACGCGTTCCTGGCCCGTCCGGACGTCGAGCA
>NZ_CANG01000925.1:0-47447 GCF_000309315.1 Sedimentibacter sp. B4 | reverse complement strand
TAAGAATTACAGTTTTGTAGGGGAGAACCTTGTGTTCTCCCGCATTTAATAAATCAATGACCCCGGGCGGACACAAGATCCGCCCCTACATAATGTATTAGTCAATCAAAATAAAATTATGTTGAAAAATAACACAAAAGTGTTATAATCTAATGACATAGTAATGCATAAATCATATTAGTTTGTGCATTTTATGATATATGAGGTAAAATCAAATGAAAAAAATATACAATGTTGTATGCGGCGTTAAAAGAAACCCTTACATGGTTTTCTTTCTTGGGTTTACAACAATCATTTTAATAGGAGCGATTCTCCTTACATTGCCTGTAGCTTCACAAAACAACAGAAGTGTAGGCTTTGTTAATGCCCTTTTTACGGCTACATCAGCAGTTTGCGTAACAGGGCTTGTTGTAGTTAATACAGCTTCTCACTGGACTGTCTTTGGCAAAACAATTATTGTTGTGCTCATACAGGTAGGCGGACTTGGAGTAATGACAATGACAGCTTTAATTTCTTTTTTCATTGGAAAAAGAATGTCCTTAAAAACAAGGGTATTTATTATGGAAGAACGAAATGTGGATGAACTCCAGGGCGTTGTAAGGCTTACAAAGAATATACTGATTTTCACATTTGCAATTGAACTTATTGGAGCAATATTGTTTTCCTTTGTTTTTATAAGAGATTATGGAGTTTCAAAAGGTATTGGATATTCTGTATTTCATGCAGTTTCATCCTTTTGTAACGCTGGTTTTGACCTTATAGGTAACAGCATGATCAACTATGTAGACAATCCGATTATAACTCTTGCTGTCTGCGGGCTTATTATAATAGGCGGTATCGGATACTATGTATTCTGGGATGTATATGAAACAAAGAAATTCCACATGCTGCAACTGCATTCAAAACTTGTTATAGTTATTACAGCAATACTTTTAATAGGTGGAACAATAATGATGTTCGCACTTGAACACAACAATCCCGAAACAATGGGCAGCTTAAGCCTCTCAGGTAAAATTCAGGCAGCAATATTTCAGGCCGTAAATCCCAGGACTGCTGGTTTTAATTCTATTCCAACAGAAAAAATCAGAATGTCAACTGCAGTTTTCACGATATTTTTAATGTTTATCGGAGGTTCTCCGGCGTCTACAGCAGGAGGTATTAAAACAACAACTTTTGGAGTGCTGATTGTATCTTTTTATAATCTTGTAAAGGGTAAGAGAGATTTTGAGGTTTTCGAAAGAAGAATAACACCTGATACAACCATAAGGGCTGCTGCCATTTTAATGATTTCATTGCTGCTTGTAATAGTTGTATCATTTGTTCTTGCCATTACAGAAGAAGCCACAGGTTATGATTTTCTGGATATGTTGTTTGAAACTGTATCAGCCTTTGCAACGGTTGGTCTTTCTAAAGGATTAACTCCATATTTGAGCGATGCCGGGAAGCTTATACTTTCACTGGTAATGCTTATCGGAAGAGTTGGACCAATGACAGTTGCATATGCGTTTTTAAAACAAAATAAGAATATTGGTAATTATACTTATCCTGAAGGAAAAGTAATAATCGGTTAAGGAGAATAACATGAAACAGATAATAGTAGTAGGATGCGGAAGATTCGGTTCTTCCGTTGCAAAGACACTTTCTAAACTTGGACATGACGTAATGGTTGTCGATCAGAACCCTGACATAATAAAGGATATTTCTGAGTATGTGGCTCATGCTGTTCAAATGGACGCACTGGATGAACCTTCATTCAGGACCATGGGAATCAGAAATTTTGATGTTGCAGTAATAGCAATAGGTTCTGATTTGGAAGCTTCCATAATGGCTACACTCATAGCAAAAGAAGCAGGGGTTCCCACAGTTATAGCCAAAGCCATGAGCGAAATTCACGGAAAGCTTTTAATGAAAATAGGAGCAGACAAGGTTATTTATCCTGAAAGGGACATGGGCATGCGTGTTGCTTTTGGCCTCGTGACTCCAAACATACTGGATGTAATAGAGTTTTCTCAGGATTACAGCATTATTGAAACTGTAGCTCTTGAAGAATGGGAACAAAAGTCATTGAAGGAACTGAATCTATCAGACATGACAATTATTGCAATCAAGACTGGCGAACGCATAAACATTGTTCCTTCATCAGATGCGGTAATCAAAAAAGATGACATTGTAGTAATACTTGGAAATAACGACAACCTGAAAAAAATAAGTGAAAAAAGGTAGCCATGGATTTAATAACAAGCAAGGATAACTTAAAAATTAAGTATGTGCGTTCATTAAGCTCAAAAAAATCCCGTGACCAGGAAAATTCATATGTGGTGGAAGGAATTAAGTTTGTGAGGGAAGCAATAACTGAAAAAGCAAATATAAAATTTGTTTTATTCAGTGAAAGTGCTTTGGATAAAAATGAAGCAAAGGCTATGGAAAATGAGCTTAAAAAAGTTGATTCTGAAGTGATTGCATGCACAGACAATGTATTTGATTCTGTCTCAGATACCATTAATGCTCAGGGAGTTCTTGCAGTAATAAAAAAGAATGACACAGATGATATAAAATTGCTGAAAGACTTTAAATTTGCTGTTATGTGCGACCGCATTCAGGATCCGGGGAATCTGGGAACAATCATAAGGACAGCTGATGCATTCGGTCCTGCTGCCGTTATAATGAACAAGGGCTGTGTGGACCAGTACAATCCAAAGGTTGTGAGAGCTTCTGCAGGAGCCATATTCAGAGGAAATTTCATTCATGGTGATGATGAAGAAATAATAAGAGGATTATATGAGCAGGGGTTTAAAATTTACTCAACAGTAGTGGAGTCTGATTTTACATTTGATGACATTGAAAAATCTGATAAAATCTGTGTTGTCATTGGAAATGAAGGACAGGGAGTTTCCCGGGAAATAATAGATGCTTCCCATATGAATATTACAATTAAAATGTCAGGAAGAGCAGAATCCTTAAATGCTTCAATTGCAGCAGGAATCAGCATTTATGAAATAAGAAAAAAACTGTTGTAAAATAAATATTTATTTGATATAATCGGATTATTAAAGCTTTGAAGCTTTAAATAGAATTGAATATCAGGCAATGAAAAAGACGTAGGTATAAAATAAAGTTTTTACAGAGAATAATCATCTAGGCTGGAAATGATTTAAAACATTTATGCTGAACATTCGCTTTGGAGCTTGTGGGATGAAACAAAGTAGTCCTGCACGGTCATACCGTTATATAAATGAGGCTTTTATGAAGATTTTCTTCATAAGAGCAAATTAGAGTGGTATCGCGGACTCCGCCTCTTACAGAGGCGGAGTTTATTTTGTATAAATATGTGATTATGGAATATGAAAGGAGAATTCATGAAAGAGCAACTTTTAAAATTAAAGACAGAAGCATTGGAACAATTGAAACAATGCAATGATAATGCCGATATTGAAAAAGTAAGAGTTCAGTACTTGGGTAAAAAAGGAGAGTTGACGTTAATATTAAGGTCAATGGGTTCTTTATCCGAAGAAGAAAGACCCGAAATGGGAAAACTGGCAAATGAAGTAAGAGCAATAATAGAGGAAGAAATTAAACAAATCAAGGAAAAGGCATCACATCACGAATCAGCTGCAAAGCTTAAAACAGAAACACTTGATATAACTATGCCTGGAAGAATTCCTGAAATAGGCAGAAGACATCCTCTCATAAAAGTAAAGGAAGAACTTGAGAGCGTGTTTATGCGTATGGGATACGATGTTATAAGCGGACCTGAAATTGAAACAGTGGCCAACAACTTTGACGATCTTAATGCACCATATGACCATCCTTCAAGAGACTGGTCAGACACATTCTACATAGCAGATGACTTGATTTTAAGAACACACACTTCACCAATGGAAATAAGAGTAATGAAGGAAGGCAAACTTCCCATAAGAATGGTTTCCACGGGAAGAACATTCCGTTTTGACGATGTGGATGACACACATTCACCAATGTTCCACCAGATGGAATGCCTTGTTGTTGACAAGGGAGTTACAATGGCAAACCTTAAGGATTCCATTGACCAGTTTGTAAAGGAATTGTTCGGCAGCGACATGAAGACACGTTTCAGACCTCACAACTTCCCATTTACAGAACCAAGCGCCGAAGTTGACGTTTCATGCCCAATATGCATGGGCAAGGGCTGCCCTTCATGCCATGGAACGGGATGGAGCATGGAGCTTTTAGGATGCGGAATGACTCATCCAAATGTGCTTAGAAACTGTGGAATAGACCCTGAAGTATATTCCGGTTATGCATTTGGAATGGGAATAGACCGCGTTGCAATGGTTAAGTACGGAATTCCAAACATAAGACTTTTGTTTGAAAATGATGTAAGATTCTTAAAACAATTCTAGGAGGTTAAAATGTTAGTACCTATTAAATGGATGAGCCAGTATGTTGACATTAACACGGATGACAAGACATTGGCTGACAAATTGACACTTACAGGATCACACGTTGATGCTGTTATTGATTATAATAAAGAAGTAATAAATGTTAAAACCGGAAAAATTCTTGAAATAAAACAACATCCAAATGCTGATAAGCTTGTTGTAACTCAAATAGACATAAACGAAGCAGAACCTGTACAGATAATAACCGGAGCTAAAAATATTAGCGAAGGAGACATTGTTCCTGTATCACTTGAAGGAGCTGTGCTTCCTAACGGACTTAAAATAAAGAAAACAAACTTCAGAGGACTTCCTTCATACGGTATGATGGTTTCCTACGAAGAACTTGGATTCGAAGATAAAATAATACCAAAGGAATCAAGGGACGGAATAATAATTCTTCCAAAAGACACTCCTCTTGGAAAAGACATAAAGGAAGTTCTGGAACTAAACGGAAGTGCTCTGGAAGTTGAAGTTACATTCAACAGACCGGATTGCCTGAACATCGTTGGAATGGCGAGAGAAACAGCAGCAACTTTGGGAACAAAGTTTAAATTCCCTGAAATTTCTGTTAAAAATGAACAAGGTGACATAAAAGATTATTTAAATGCTGTTGAAATCGAAGATGAAGATCTGTGCAGCCGTTTCTATGCAAAAGTAATCAAAGACATAAAAATAGGACCTTCACCATTATGGATGCAAAGAACTCTGATGGATGCAGGAATGAGACCTATCAGCAACATAGTTGACGTTACAAATTACGTAATGCTTGAACTTGGTCAGCCTCTTCACGCATACAACCTTGAAGCACTGGAAGGAAAAAAACTTGTTGCAAGAAGAGCAAAAAAAGATGAAAAAATAGTTACCATAGACCAGACTGAAAGAACATTAAAAGAAAACATGCTTGTTATTGCTGATGGTGAAAAACCTGCCTGCATTGCAGGAGTTATGGGCGGATTTAATTCAGAAATTAGCGACGATACAAAAGTAATGGTACTTGAAAGTGCAAACTTCAACCCTAAATCCATAAGAGAAACCTCCAAGAAACTTGGAATGCGTTCTGAAGCTTCAGCAAGAAATGAAAAACCAATGGGACACATGATGGTTGAACTTGCCAGCCTCAGAGCTTGCCAGCTCATAGAGATGATCGGAGCAGGAACTGTTGTTGGAGGATATCTTGAAGCAGGTAAAAATGATTATGATGCTCCTATAGTGACATTGAGACCATACAGAAGCGAAATGCTTCTTGGAGTTGACATTCCTGTGGAAGATATGCTTAAATCTCTGAACACTCTTGAAATAGAAAGCACATTTGACGGCGAAAAAATAATTAGTAAAATTCCATATTTCAGAACTGACATTGAACAGGAAGCAGACCTCATCGAAGAAGTGGGAAGACTTTATGGTTTTGAAAACATTGAGTCAAAACCTCTTACAGGAAGCACAAGAGTAGGAAGAAAATCCGAAATCCGTCTTCTTGAAGATGACATGAAGACAATTGCATGCGGCATGGGACTTTATGAAATAACAACATATTCATTCATAAGCCCTAAAACTTATGACAACATATGTGCTCCTATGGACAGCCCTCTTAGGAATTACGTTAAAATACTTAATCCTCTGGGAGAAGATTTCAGTTCCATGAGAACAACGTTGATTCCAAACATGATGGAAGTAATTCAGAGAAACTCAAACAGAGGAGTTGATGATGCGAAACTGTTTGAAATCGGAAGCATATTCATTCCGAAGTCTCAGCCTGTTACAGAAGAGCCTTATGAAAAGCAAAAGCTTTGTATTGGAATGTATGGCAATTACGACTTCTATGACCTTAAGGGAATTGTTGAAGGAATACTTTCAAGATTTGGAATAAAACCATCATTAAAAGCTGTTAAAGATAATTCTACATTCCACCCCGGAAGAACAGCAGGCCTTTATATTAATGAAGAGCTTGTTGGAATTTACGGAGAAGCAAGCCATCAGACAATTGAAAATTATGGACTTGACCACAAAGTCTACATTGCTGAAATTGATGTTGAAAAAATCCTTGAAAACAAAAACACAGAATGGAAGTATGAAGCTCTTCCTAAATATCCATCAATGGTGAGAGACATTGCTGTAATAGTGAAGGACGAAGTTCTTGCAGGTGAAATGGAAGAAGAAATAAAAAATGTAAATCCTCATCTCATTGAATCAGTTAAACTGTTTGACGTATACAAGGGAGAACACATTGAGGAAGGCTACAAGAGCACTGCATTCTCTGTTACTTACAGAAACAAGGAACGCACTCTGAAAGATAAGGAAGTGGAAAACATCCACAACAAAATTCTTCAGGTTCTTAATAAGAAATTTGAAGCAACATTAAGATAAATAAGAGGCATTTATTTGAGATCCCTCATGGCGTTCATCGCGTGAAGGATCTCATCTTTTGTTGACTAATGATGAATATAATTATATAATGGTTAATGTTGAATTTGGAAATACTAAAGAAAGATAAGGAGGCAATATGAATCCGGTAGCGTTTACGATTTTTGGCGTTGATATAATGTGGTACGGGGTGCTCATATCTACAGGAGTACTTTTAGGAGTTGTTTTTGCTTTAAGAGAATGCAAAAGAATTGGATTTAAGGAAGATAACCTTCTGGACTTTTTATTGTATGCCATTCCTGCAGCTATAATTGGTGCCAGAGCATATTATGTAATATTTTCATGGGATTTTTACAGCAAAAATCCTGATCAGATAATCAACATAAGAAACGGCGGACTTGCCATTCATGGAGCGCTCATAGCTGGCGTGATTGTGGGGGTGTTGTTCTGCAAAAAAAGAAAAATAAAAGTACTGGAGCTCCTTGACATAGTTATGCCAAGCGTTGCTTTAGGTCAGGCCATAGGAAGATGGGGAAACTTCATAAACCAGGAGGCTCACGGAGGCCCTACAGATTTGCCTTGGGGTATTATTGTAAACGGCCAGAAGGTACACCCCACATTCTTGTATGAGTCAATCATAGATTTATGCATATTCCTGTTTTTAATGTGGTTCAGAAAAAACAAGAAAACAACAGACGGTCAGGTTCTGGGACTTTACCTGATATTATATTCTGCAGGAAGATTCTTTGTTGAAGGACTGAGAACAGACAGCCTCATGTTTTTAGGAATGCGTGTTGCACAGCTCATAAGCCTGGGCTCAATACTGTTAGGTGTGCTTCTGCTGGTTTATTTAAATAAAAGGAAAAACAATTCAATTAAGAATTAAGAGTGAAGAATTAAGAATTATTAGTTATAAAAAGACGGGTGATTGACTGAAAATGTTAATTGCTCGTCTTTTTTTATGTTTTGTAGAGGACAAGTTCAGAAATTTCTACACAGCCTTGTGGAGTAATAAAAATTTTTTTATGTTTTTTAAAATAATTGTGGTAAATAATACCCACAATGTGGTATAATGTGCCCAGTAGGTGGTAGAAAATGTTTACTGGTGAATACATACATTCATTTGATGAAAAGGGAAGAGTAATAATACCTTCCAAGTTTAGAAATGAGTTAGGCGAAACGTTTTATATTGGTAAAGGATTGGATAAATGTTTATTTGTTTATCCTATTGAAACATGGAACGAATTCGTCGGTAAACTTAGAAACCTGTCAACATTCAATAAACAGGAAAGATTTTTTTTAAGACAGTTTGTTTCTGGATTTTCTGAATGTTCTTTCGATAAACAGGGAAGAATACTGGTACCACCACAGCTGAGAGAATTCAGCGCATTAAACACCGAGGCTGCTATAATAGGGGTTATAGACAGAATCGAAATATGGAACAAAGAAAGTTGGAATGATTACTCCAACAATGACGAATTTGATTTTGACAGCATAGCAGAAAAGATGTCAGATTTGGGGATAGGATTATAAAGGAGGAGTCACATGGATTATATACACAAGTCAGTATTGTTGGACGAATCGATTGAAGGGCTTAACATTAAGACAAATGGAATTTATGTGGATGCTACCTTAGGAGGGGGAGGGCATACTCAGGAAATACTAAAAAGAGCTGCTGATGGAAAAGTAATCGGCATTGACCAGGATGATTATGCCATCGAAAGAGCAAAAGATAAATTAAAGGAATTTAAGAATTTCATACCTGTTAAAAATAACTTCAGCAACATTAAAGAAGTTTTAGAGGATTTAAATATAGAGAAAGTTGACGGAATTATTTTTGATTTGGGAGTTTCGTCATTTCAATTGGATATACCTGAAAGAGGGTTCAGCTACAATTACGATATGCCTCTTGACATGAGGATGGACAAAAACCAGACAACCACAGCAAGGCACATTGTAAATGGATACGAAGAACACGAGCTGTCACGGATTCTCTGGGAATACGGGGAAGAAAAGTGGGCAGCAAGAATAGCCAAGTTCATTGTACAGGAAAGAGAACATGAGTTCATTGAAACAACAGGACAGCTTGTTTCAATAGTAAAGAAGGCTATTCCAAAGCAAGTGAGGCAGGAAGGTTCGCATCCTGCTAAAAGAACATTTCAGGCCATAAGAATTGAAGTGAACAGAGAATTGGAGATACTTGAAAACACAATGAAGGATGCTGTTGACTGCCTGAACGTGGGCGGAAGGATTTGTGTCATAACATTTCATTCATTGGAAGACAGGATAATAAAAAATGCATTTAATGATCTTAACAAGGACTGCATATGTCCTCCTGAATTTCCAAAATGTATGTGCGATCACAGGCGCAAATTAAAAATCATAACAAGAAAACCAGTGCTGCCATCTGAAGAAGAATTGGTCGAAAATCGCAGAGCACACAGTGCAAAATTAAGAATAGGCGAGAGGGTGTAATTATGTCGGCTTTGAGGAAAGAAGCAATTGAATTTGATTATGGACAAGATACTGAGCAATATTCTCCAAATAAAAGAAGAATAAAAAGAAAAAAGAATAATAATGTTATAGAAAGCTTTAAAAACACAGTCATGCTTGCTGTAACATTCATACTCGGAATTTTAATAGTTTATAATTATGCTGTCATTACAGATAAGCAAATGGAGCTCAATACATTGAATAAAGAAATTGTTGACCTTAATGACGACATAGATCAATACAATATTGCTCTGGAGAGTATTAAAAACACTAACAGTATTGAAGAAATGGCAAAGGCTTATCTGGGAATGAATTACCCTACAAGAAAACAAACTGTATTTGTTGACTTTGCATATGGAAATGCAGAAACTACCGAAGATGAAACTGAAGTACTTGCAGAAGATGAAAATTTATTTGTTGGATTGCTTGACAAGGTAGTAAGTTTCATTAGATAGGGGGTTTCCATATGAAAAAACGTATAAAAAGCAATACTAACCTTCAAAATAAAAAAAGAATGTTGGTATTTTTGCTTTGCTTTTTTTTAGTTACAATTGCTTTGGTCATAAGGCTTGGATTCATTCAGATCATAAACGGTGAAGAATACAAGAAACAGGCTATGGAAAACTGGTCCAGAGATATTACCATAAGTGCAAAAAGAGGAACAATTTATGATGCCAAAGGTAAAAAACTGGCTGTCAGTGTTAATTCAAACACTGTAACTTGTTTTCCTGCTGATGTGAAAAAGGGAGTACAGACTCCTGAAGAAAAAGGCGAGGAATCCCAGGAAACAGAGGAAAACACAGATAGCTTTTTTACAGGGCTTCTCAAAAGACTAAACAAATCAATGTTTTCTGAAAAAGCGGCAGTAGAAAATATTCCGGTCAATACAAACACTCCTGAAGAAACTGCTGCAATTCTTTCGGAAATTCTTCAGATGGACTATGAGGAAGTTCTTAAAAAAATAACTTCCAACTATTCATACGTGGTGCTTAAGAAATGGATTACGGATGAGCAGGCTCAAGCCATAAGGGACAGAGGTTTAAGCGGAATAAACATAATTGAAGATAACAAAAGAATATATCCTTACGGAAATTTTGCACCTTATGTAATAGGATTTACAAATGTTGACCAGGACGGACTTTACGGTGTGGAAGCAACATACAACAATTACTTGACGGGTATTCCGGGACGTACTGTTGTAAATACCGATGCATACGGAAGAGAGCTTCCTTTTGGTTACAATGAATACTATGAATCTCAGGACGGTCTTGGAGTTGTTCTTACAATAGATGAGGTTATACAGCACTATGCTGAGTCAAGTGCTGAAAAAGTTCTTGCAGACTACAATGCGAAAAGAGCTACAATTGTAGTAATGGATCCAAACAATGGAGATATTTTGGCATTGGCTTCAAAGCCCGATTACGACCCCAACGAGCCAAAGGAACCTGTTGATGAGAAAACAAGCGCAGAATGGGCAGCTTTATCTGATGAAGAGCTTCAAAAAGCATGGTTCAATATGTGGAGAAATCCTGCAGTAAATGATATTTATGAGCCGGGATCTACTTTCAAGCTTATAACAACTGCGATTTCCCTTGAGGAAAATACAGCTTCACTTGAATCAACATATTTCTGCGATGGATTTGTAAGACAGATACCGGGGGAGAACATTAAATGTTGGAGATATTACAGGCCCCATGGACAGCAGACATTGTCCGAAGCAATTCAAAACTCCTGCAATGATGCATTGGCTCAAATGGGTCTTGACATTGGCAAGGATTTATTCTACAAGTATATAAAATCATTCGGTTTTGAGGAAAAATCAGGTATAATGCTTAACGGTGAGGCTCTTGGTCTCATTAAAGAGCCCATAAACATGAAGGATGTGGACGTTGTTACGCAGGCTTTCGGCCAGGGTGTTGCAGTAACACCCATACAGCTTGTGGGTGCTGTTTCAGCCATATCAAACGGCGGAAATCTCATGGAGCCAAGGATAGTGAAACAGCTCATAGATGAAGAAGGAAATGTTGTTAAAAATTTTGACACTGTTGTAAGAAGAAAAGTAATCTCTAATGAAACATCAAAAATGATGCTTCAGATAATGAAAGAAGTAGCTGAATCCGGTACAAAGCAAGCTTATAGGGCTGGTTACAGAATAGGTGGAAAGTCCGGAACAGCTCAGAAGGTTATAGATGGACGTTATGAAGACGGAAAATTCATATCTTCATTTGTAGGGGTTGCACCTGTTGATAATCCTAAAGCTGTTGCACTTGTAATGGTTGATGAGCCGGACAGAAACATAGGATACTATGGAAGTATTGTAGCCGGACCTGCTGCTGCAGATTTGCTTGAAAATATAATGAAATATTATGATGTAGAACCTGTTTACACTGAAGAAGAACTTGGCAAGGTTGAAGCTCAGACTGTAGAAGTTCCGGATCTTTTGGGACTTACAATCGCAGAAGCAACTGATAAAATAATCAAGGCGGGCTTGGAAAGCAATATCACCATTGAAGTCGAAGCTGAAAGAATTGTTAAATCTCAATTCCCTAAAGCCGGCGAAAAGGTTGTGAAGGGTTCTGTGGTCACATTGATATTGAACTAGACGGAACGCTTCGCGTTTTGTCAGGTTGATGACAAAGTAACATTTGACGTTGCCATTCTGAAGGCGACACGTAAGAATCTCATATTTTCAATAAGGATGAGATTCTTCACTATCGTTCAGGATGACAGCGTCTCGGTTTGTCAATGGTCTGACGGAACTTCTGCGTTCCGTCTTTTTGTTAAATCAATTTTACAAATTCATAAGTAATGATTTAGAAATTTGCTACATTTTTTTACCACATTTTTCAGCAAGGGTACTTTGAAAAATGGTAATGGGACATACAGTATTTATTGTATTTGAATTTTAAATATGATAAAATTGCATATAATAACATACACTTTAATAAGGGAGCAATATTATGAAAATTAAAAATTTGCTTGAAGAAATTGAATATGAAAGTTTTGTCGGAGATGAAAATATTAATATAGACGGCATTACAAATGACTCTCGAAAAGCAAAAATAGGCGATATTTTTGTTGCTATAAAAGGATACACCTCAGACGGACACAAGTTCATTGAAAGCGCTGTAAAAAACGGTGCTTCTGCCATAATGTGTGATCACATCCCAGAAGATGTTAAAGATAAAAGTAATTTTATTGTTGTCAAATCACCGAGAGAAACCATGGCGCCAGCTGCCCACGTAATTTACGGCCGCCCGTCAGAAAAAATAAATATAACCGGCGTAACCGGAACAAACGGAAAGACCAGCACTACATATCTATTAAAAGGAATTTACGACCATCTGGGAGATAAATCAGGAATAATAGGCACAATGGGCGTATTGATAGATGAAGATAAAATAAAAATTGACAATACAACTCCTGAAGCGGCCGATATACAAAATTACCTGTCCAGAATGGCTGAAAAAAATGTTACTCACTGTTTTATGGAAGTTTCTTCACATGCTCTTGAACTGAACAGAGTTGACAATGTGAACATTGATGTGGGAATTTTCACCAACCTTACAAGAGATCACCTTGATTTTCACAAAACAATGGAAAATTACTATCTAGCAAAGAAAAAATTGTTTTATATAACAAAGGTAAACAACATAATAAATGTTGATGACCCTTACGGTGCAAGGCTTTACAAAGAGTTAAAGACTGATGGAGTAAAAGCACTTTCAACAGGAATAGAAAATGATGCTGACATAAAGGCTTCAAATTTAGTTACTACTATGAAGGGTACATCATTTGATTTGAATATTTTGGGAGTTGAAAAGAAGGTTCATGTTAACACTCCTGGAAAGTTCAGTGTTCTTAATTCACTGGGAGCCCTTGGAGCAGCATATTGCCTGGGAGTTGATATTGATGACATAATTTTATCGCTGGCCGAAATAAAAGGTGTAAAGGGAAGGTTTGAAATACTTGAAAATCAGCTTGACTGCACAATAATACTTGATTTTGCCCACACTCCCGACGGACTTTTGAAGGTTATGGATACAATAGTTGAATTTGCAGAAGGCAGAAAAATTGTGATGTTTGGGGCAGGAGGAGAAAGGGATTTATCAAGAAGAGCACCAATGGGTGAAATTGCTGGAAAGTATTGCGACTTAAGCATACTTACTTCCGACAATCCACGTTTTGAAGATCCTTACGACATATGTGTTGAAATTTCTAAAGGTGTTGAAAAAGCAGGCGGAAAATACGAAATTATAGTTGAGAGAGACAAAGCAATTTATTATGCTATTGACAATTCCAAATCTAAGGATGTAATATTGTTGGCGGGAAAATCAACGGAGCCTTACCAGGATATGGGCACAGAAAAAGTTCCATATGATGAAGGATACATTGCGAAAATGGCAATAATAGATGTAGAGAAAAAACGAGGATTAAGGAATTAGTCACAAAGGAGTTTAACATGCAAGGCAGCGGACAAATAATAAGAGTAATAATTGTATCATTTTTAATAGCACTGTTTCTTGGACCGGTTGTAATACCGGTGTTGAAGCGCCTGAAAGTAGGACAAAGCATCAGAGAGGAAGGCCCTAAGTCTCACTACAGCAAGTCAGGCACTCCTACCATGGGAGGAATAATAATTTTATTAGCAACACTCATTGCAATAGCTACCAGCGGCTACTACACTCAGGAAATATGGGCAGTGATGTTTTTCATATTTGGATTTGGATTTATTGGATTTTTAGACGATTATATAAAAGTGGTACTAAAGAGAAATCTGGGACTAAGGGCCTATCAGAAAATTTTAGCCCAGGTGGTGTTTGCTGTACTTCTGGCACTGTATGGGTCAAAGTACAGCGCAGACGGCACGAAACTTGTAATACCATTTGCCAATGCTGTAATAGATCTTGGCGTATTGTATATTCCATTTGTTGTGTTTGTAATTTTGGGAACTGTAAATGCCGTAAATTTAACTGACGGCCTTGACGGACTTAACACGGGAGTAACTTTGATTGTTATGGCAACATTCAGCCTTATAACAAACAGCCTGAGAGATATAAATGCAATTTATGGCGGAATTGCCATAGTGAGCGCTGCAGTCACAGGAGCATGTCTTGGATTTTTAAGGCACAATGCAAATCCTGCAAAAGTGTTCATGGGAGACACGGGATCTTTGGCACTTGGAGGAGCAGTTTCTGCTGTTGCAGTTCTTTCAAACATGGTTTTACTAATACCAATCATAGGCGGCATTTATTTTGCAGAGGCTCTGTCTGTTATAATACAGGTGTTACATTACAAGAGAACAAAGAGAAGAATTTTCAAAATGGCTCCCCTGCACCATCACTTTGAAATGTGCGGCTGGAAGGAAACAAAAGTAGTGGGAGTATTTTGGATTGTAACTGTTATATTGGCATTTATAGGCATTTATTCTATATAGTCACATAAAATAATAGTGGACTAAAGAGAGGTTAAAATGAAAAATAAAAAAATACTTGTTATCGGGCTTGGAGTTTCGGGAATATCATGCATTAAAGCCCTTCATAAACTGGGAGCAGTTATATATGCATATGATGAATCACCAAAGGAAAAATTATATGAAAAGCTTCAGGAGCTCAGTTCAATTGATGCTGAGTATTTCTTTGGAAGCAGCGAAATAGATAATATCCCTATGAATGAGCTGGATTTTGCAATAAAAAGTCCCGGAATAAAGTATGAGGTGCCAATTGTTGTTAAGTTAATAGAAAAAAGCATTAAAATAATAAGCGACGTTGAAGCTGCCTACATGGTTACAGAAGCTTCATTCATATCAATTACGGGAACAAACGGCAAGACAACCACAACAACTCTCATAGGTGAAATTGTAAAGGAAAGTGGCAGAAACTGCAAGCTTACAGGAAACATAGGCTTTGGCATTTTTGACGATGCCATGAATTCTAAAAAAGGTGATGTGCTAATTGCAGAAGTAAGCAGTTTTCAGCTTGCGGGAACATATGACTACAAGCCTCAAATAAGCGTCATTACAAACATAACTCCTGACCACATGGATTATCACCACACAATGGAAAATTATGTTGAAGCTAAATTTAAGAACGTAATAAATCAAGATGAAAATGATTATGCAATATTAAATTATGAAGATGAAATTATAAGAGATTATTCCCACAACATAAGAGCAAAGAAAATATTTTTCAGTTCTGAAAGAGTACTTGATAAAGGAATTTTTGTCCTTGATGGAAAGATGGTATATAAAAATGAAAATGATACATTTGTTATCATAAACACAAGGGACATATTCATTCCTGGCAAACATAACCTGGAAAATGCAATGGCTGCAGCCGGAGCAGCCATAGCGCTTGGAACTGATGTTGAAACAATAGCTAAAGTATTAAAAGAATTCAAAGGCGTTGAACACAGGCTTGAATTTTGCGGTGAATATAACAATGTGAAGTTTTACAATGATTCAAAGGGAACAAATCCCGACGCTTCCATCAAGGCTGTTCAAGGAATAGAAAAACCAATTGTGCTCATTGCAGGAGGCTACGACAAAAAATCACAGTATGATGATTTTATACAATCATTTGACAACAAGGTAAAGGCCTTGGTGCTTCTTGGCCAGACTGCCAATGACATAGAAAAATGTGCACGCAGTTATGGATTCACAAACATTTATAAAGTTCAAAGTATGGATGAGGCAGTGAAGAAATGCTTCGAATTAAGCGAAGAAGGCGACAATGTTGTTCTTTCTCCCGCATGCGCAAGCTGGGGAATGTACCCTAACTACGAGGTGAGAGGAAGAGACTTTAAGGAAAGGGTTAAATATTATGGAGGAAGCAGTACACAAAGCAGGTAAAAAGACTGTAGACTGGGTTTTGGTTTTTATTATTGTAGTATTGGTTCTCTTTGGTTTTTTGATGGTTTATAGTTCCAGCTATCCTGACGGATACTATAAGTTTAACGGAGATCCGTTTTATTTTCTGAAAAAGCAGGTTATAGCAGCTGTAATAGGAATGACCGGAATGATATTTTTTGCAAATATTCCTTATAAAATATATTCCAGATTCAATAAGGTAATTCTTGTTGCATGCGTGGGATTTGCCCTTTTGACGGTGATTATGGGAATTGCTTCTAACGGAGCACAAAGGTGGATAAATATAGGCGGTATAACATTTCAGCCTTCAGAAATAATTAAAATAGGCGGAGTTTTATACATGGCTGACTACTTTGATCGAAACCGCAAAAATATGAGTTCCTTTACAAAAGGTTTTATTCCTTCAATGGTTTTCATAGGGGTTTTCTGCGGTCTGATTGCTATGCAGGATGACCTGAGCACAGCCATAATTCTAGGCGGAACTCTCATGGTTATGTTTTTCTGCGCAGGAGCAAGGCTCAGCCACCTGTTCCTTCTTGTGGGAGCTGCTGTAGCAGGTGTTGTTGTTATGATTGCAATGCAGCCATACAGAATTACAAGAATAATAGTCTTCTTTGACCCGTTTAAATATAAGCAGGACCAGGGATGGCAGATAATACAGTCACTATATGCCCTCGGAACAGGAGGACTGTTCGGAATGGGAATTGGGAAAAGCAGACAAAAGTTTTTTTATCTCCCTGAAGCATACAACGATTTTATATTTTCAATAATTGGTGAAGAGTTAGGATTCATTGGGTGTGTGTTTATAATGCTTGGTTTTGTAGTCTTTGCCTGGAGAGGGTTACGAATATCAATGAACACTGAAGATTTTTTCGGAAGCCAGACGGCATTAGGACTTACAACACTGGTACTTGTTCAGTTCATGATACATGTTGCCGTAGCAACCTCATCAATGCCTCCCACAGGTAGAGCCCTGCCTTTTATAAGTGCAGGGGGGTCATCTCTGATGTTTCTACTTTGTTCCATGGGAATATTATTAAATATTTCAAAATATTCAAATACATACAGAAGTTAAGAAGTAGCAGGCAATAATTCATTGCCTAGGAAATACAATGACAATAAATTGATCTAAAATAAAAAAGGAAAGTGATTAATAAATGAGAGTGCTTATAACCGGCGGAGGAACAGGGGGACACATAAACCCTGCTTTGGCCATTGCTCAAAAGGTGAGACTTGCGGATCCATCCAATGAAATATTATATGTAGGTACAAAAAAAGGAATGGAGAGCGAACTCGTTCCAAAAGAAGGCTTTGAATTCAAATATGTTACTGCAAAATATCTCAGAAGAAGTCTAAGCTTTGAAAACATAAAAACAATTTTGGCCTCAATCAAGGGAGTTATGGAGGCCTCAAAAATAATTAAGGATTTTAAACCTGACATAGTTGTTGGAACCGGAGGGTATGTGTGCGGACCGGTAGTTCTTGCAGCAAGCCTTAAAAAAATACCAACTATGATACATGAGCAGAATGTTTTTCCCGGAATCACAAACAAACTGCTTTCAAAGGTTGTTGATGTAATCATAATAAGTTTCAAGGATGCTGAAAATTATTTCCCCAAGGAGTCTGCAAACAAGCTGGTGCTTGTGGGAAATCCTGTGAGAAAAGATATACTTACAGCAGACAGGAGAAAATCCAGGGCTAACTTTAAATTAAATAGTGACGATATATTTATATATTCCTTTGGAGGCAGCGGGGGACAAATAAGTTTAAATGAAGCAATAATAGAAACAATAGAAAAATACAACGGTAATAATAGTATTAAAATTCTTCATATAACAGGCAAGAAGCACTATGAAAAGTTTATGGGAGAGCTTAACAAAAAAGTAAAACCACAGAGCAACATTGAAATCAGGGACTACATGTATGATGCGGCATCTGCACTTTCAGCTTCTGACATAGTCATAGGAAGTGCCGGGGCTATAACCATTGCTGAAATTACAGCCATAGGAGTGCCTTCCATACTTATACCCAAGACTTATACTGCAGAAAACCACCAGGAGTACAATGCCCGTGCCCTTGAAAAGGAAGGGGCAGCAAAGGTGATTCTTGAAAAGGACTTAAACGGAAGTGAACTTAGTAATGCCATTGATGATATAATAAAGAACAAAAATGTTCTTAAGGCAATGAGCTTGAATTCAAAGAGAATGGGAAGCACTGACGTTGAAGGGAAAATATATGATATTATGTTGAATTTGACCAACTTAAAAACCAAAAGTAACAAGTAATATGAAATTGCATAACATATTATATGATTATCTGAATCAGTACAAAAATCAAAGCAAGTTATATTTATATAACTTGCATTGCATTCTCAGGAACTGATAGTCATATTGAGGTTTCCGGAATGTTATTCCGGTTAATCGATTATGTTACTTGTTGCGGAGGGATAAAGATGGGAAGCTTTATAATTGAAGGAAGAAACAGCTTAGAAGGAATAGTTGACATAGGCGGGTCAAAAAATGCTGCTCTTCCTATTTTAGCTAGTACGGTTATCAGCGGAAGAGAATATCTTCTTGAAAATATACCAGACATCGAAGATGTAAAAGATATGCTGGAAATATTGCAAGACATGGGATGCACGGTTCAACACGATAACGGTGTTGCTCTCATTGACACAAGAGGACTTAATACTTCTCAGGTACCGGAAAAACTTGTAAGAAAAATAAGGTCATCAATAATATTGATGGGAGCTGTTCTTCAAAGGACAGGAAATGTTGAAATTGCATATCCCGGGGGATGTGAAATAGGACTTCGTCCAATAGATTTGCATCTGAAGGGTTTAAGAAAACTTGGAGTTGAGATCATTGAAAAAAGTGGACTTTTAGTCGGCAAGGTCACAGAGCCATCAGGTTGTGAAATTCAGCTTGACTACCCAAGTGTGGGCGCAACAGAAAATATTATGTTGTTTGCCGTTGGAATACCAGGAAAGACAGTGATATATAACCCTGCGAAAGAACCGGAAATAGTTGACTTGCAGAACTTTTTGAACACATGTGGATACAGTGTGAGCGGTGCAGGAACAGGATCAATAATAATAGAAGGAAAAAAACCGGAAAATACAGACACTGTAGAATATAAGATTATTTCCGACCGTATTGAGGCAGGAACTTATTTGAGTGCAGCATCATCGATGAAGAGCAAAATTTACATAAGAAATATAGAAAAATCTCATTTCAAGTCAATTACTTCAATATATGAAGATGCCGGATGTGAAATAAGGGAAACTCATGGAACAATTGTAATTTCAAACAAAGGAAGAATAAAAGCAGTAGAGAAAGTTACAACTCAGCCGTATCCGGGATTTCCAACAGATATGCAGGCGCAGTTTATGGCCAGCATGGCAACAGCCGACGGCATTTCAATTATAGAAGAAACGGTATTTGATTCACGTTACAAACACGTACCTGAGCTTCAGAAAATGGGAGCAAACATCACAACAATCGGAAGAGTGGCAGTTGTTGAGGGAGTCCACAAGCTTTATAGTGCCGAGGTTGAGGCAAAAGATCTTCGGGGAGGGGCTGCTCTTGTAATAGCAGCATTAGGAGCTGAAGGAACTTCAAAAATAAACAACATCTACCATATAAACAGAGGCTATGAAAAATTTGTGCAAAAACTGCAAAATATAGGAGCCGTAATAACAGAAACATAAAATTAAATTCACATAAAAAAACTCATACTAAAGATACCAGGTAAAAAAATAGGCTGAAAAAAGAAACAACAAACAAAAGAAAAAGAAAAAGAAGAAAAAATTCAGAAAGCTATTCGTAAGTACAGCAGCTTTTATTACGGCTGCTGTAGTTGTTGTTTTTTGCCTTTATTACGTATATTTTAAAACACCTTATTTTGAAATTACGCAGGTCGATGTTGCAGGAAACGTATTGTACAAAAAAGATTACATCATAGAACAATCACATGTTGATGAGGGAGAAAGATTATTTTCAGTAGATAGAGCAAAAGTAAAGGAAAATCTTGAAAAAGAAATTTACGTGGAAAGCGCCCGTGTAGTTTACGAGCTGCCCAACAAAATATATATTGAAATAAAAGAAAGGGTAGAGAATTATCAGATACATTATAACAATGAATATATTGTTACTGACAAGAGTGGCATAGCCCTTCGCACATCAGCAGAAAAAAACGACCTTTTGACTATTGAAAGTTTGACTGATGTATTATACAATATAGGAAACACAGCAGAATTTGCGGGCATTGACAATATTAACAACATTTTTGACACTATAGAATACCTGAAAGGTGAATTCGGCAGCGAAACAATAAAGGGCATAACAGCCTGCAAGGACAACAGCGTTATGATAAACACGGAATATGGCACTGTGATTAGAATAAAGCTGGGTGAGGACATAAAATATCAGATTGTGTTTGCCATGAAAATAATAAACGAAAGACTCAATAATAACTTGACAGTTGCTTCAGGGTTAATAGATTTTACAAAGGGGGACAGTCCTGTGTACATAGAGGACTATAAAATGGAGGATTACAATGAGTAAGTTGTGGCAAAAGGTAATGCTGTTTGCTATAAGTTTGGTTCTAGGGGTTGTTTGCATGACGCAAATAAGAACAACAAACAATGTTCTTGGGAATGAAGATCCTCAGAACATTGCAAGCCAGCTTGACAATGAGCTGGCAGAGCTGACTCTTCAGAAAAATGAATTGAGAGAAGAGCTTGATGCCTTAAAACAAACAGCAAAGGAAAATGAAGAGATTTATGATGCAAAAGAGGCGGAACTTGAGAGATTAAAGGAAGAACTTGCAAATCAGCAAATATTATCCGGTTATTATGAAGTTAAAGGACCTGGAACAATAATCACCATTGATTCCGAACCTAATTCTTATGTGAGCCTGGCTTCAAGCCACCAGTATATTCTGGCGCTCATCAGTTATTTAAACAATGCAGGTGTTGAGGCGATATCCATTAACGGACAGAGATACACAAACTATACTGAAATAGTGCCTGTATTGGATCACATCAATGTTAACGGTGTTGCATTGGTGCTTCCGCTGGAAATAAAGGCAATAGGCAATTCCAGAACAATAGATGCATCACTTAATTTTGTGGGAGGAATAGTGTCTCAGCTGAGCCAGATAGGATATACAATCGAAACAGAAAATTCTTCCGAAATATTCATCAACAAGTACGATGGAGAAAAAGAATTCAAGTATGCTGTTCCAATTACCATAGAGGAAGAATAAGATCGGGGGAGATTCACATAAAACTAAAGACAATGAACATAATCATTTTTATTTTGGTTTTTACTGTGTCTGCTGCAATTGTAAACGGAGCAGATGCAGGTGTTGATGAAAATACAATTTATGCACTTAAAAACTTAAATAATTATGAAAAAAATGTAAAAGATATGCGCGAAGTTGTTAAAAACCTCCAGGATGAAGTTTTATACGAAAAAAGTCAGGCAAAGGATTTAGATAACGACAATTTTCTTGAGGCTATGATAGAAATGAATCATCAGATTGAAGAATTGAAATTTTACAATGGTTTTACTGATGTAAGAGGTCCGGGAATAATGCTCAGGGTTTCAGACAGTTTGAGTGATGACGAGAACCTTGATATTATGGATAAAATAGTACATGACGTAGATATAACAGTGCTTCTCAATGATTTGAAAAGTGCAGGAGCAGAAGCAATAGATGTTAATGGTAAAAGAATAGTAAACATTTCAGAGGTGGTATGTGCTGGACCGGTACTTAAAATAAACGGAGAAGCAGTGCCTGCTCCTTTCGTAATAAGAGCCGTGGGGGACCAGGAAAAATTGTACAACGTTGTAACTGAAGAAGGAACATATGCATATGACCTTAAAAACAAATACGGAATGGAAGTTGCGGCCATTATGAGCTACAACCTAAAAATACCAAAGTTTTACGGAATAAATTCCGAGAATAAATTTGCGCAGAGCGCAGAATAAGGGGTTGAAATAATGATTTACGTAGTTGCAGGCCTGGTGCTTGGAGTAGTTGCAGGATTAAATTTAAATTTAATATACAGTCCTGAATACTCAGTATATATAGCTATTGCTGTGTTGGCAATATTAAACACAATTATGAATATGTTGTCAGAAAATTTAAATGGAGAATTAACTCCTGTAAAAAGCGGTGCGTTTTTAGCAAGTGACGTGGTATTTGGATTGTTATTAGCATATGTGGGTGAGCAGTTAGGGCTTCCTGTGTACCTTGCAGCAGTATTTGCATTTGGAAATAATATTTATAAAAAGTTAAGAATTATGATAGATTTTTGGCTTGAAAAATATAATAAAAACAAGTAAACTAATTAAAAATGTGTATGAAAATTTATAATTATGTGATATAATATTTTTTATAATGAATAAGAAAAATTTTCTCTCGTTTAGGAGGTCAATATATGTTTCAATTTGAAGAACCATCAGAAAGACTGGCAAATATTAAAGTAATCGGCGTCGGAGGCGGCGGCAATAATGCAGTAAATAGAATGATTGAAGCTGGCGTAAGAGGTGTTACATTTATAAGTGTTAATACGGACAAGCAGGCATTATATTCATCTAAAGCTGAAATCAAATTTCAGATAGGCGAAAAATTAACAAACGGTCTTGGTGCGGGTTCAAAACCTGAAATAGGTGAAAAGGCAGCTGAAGAAAATAAAGCTGACATAGCGGAACTTGTTGAAGGAGCAGATATGGTGTTCATTACTGCCGGAATGGGCGGCGGCACCGGAACAGGAGCGGCTCCGTACATTGCAGGTGTTGCAAAAGAACAAGGAATACTTACAGTTGCCGTTGTTACAAAACCTTTCATGTTCGAAGGCAAGAACAGAATGAAAAATGCCGAAACAGGTCTTAGAAAATTAAAAGAAAATATTGATACCCTTGTGGTTATACCAAACGATAAACTTCTGGAAATATCAGACAAGAAAACTACAATGCTTGAAGCATTTACATTGGCAGACGATGTTTTAAGACAAGGTATACAAGGCATTTCTGATCTTATTGCAATTCCTGCAATCATGAACCTTGACTTTGCCGATGTTGAAACAATAATGTCAGGTCAGGGCCTTGCACACATGGGAATCGGTCAGGCAACGGGAGAAAACAGAGCTCTCAATGCTGTTAAGCAGGCTATCCAAAGCCCTCTGCTTGAAACAAGCATAAACGGAGCAAGAGGTGTTCTCTTAAATATTACAGGCGGCACAAGCATGGGAATTCATGAAGTGAATGAAGCAGCCAAACTCATAGAAGAAGCTGCGGACCCGGAAGCAAATATCATATTTGGAGCAAATATTGACGAATCAGTTGGAGATACTATTAAAATCACTGTTATTGCCACAGGTTTCGGTGAAAACAACGCTGCAGACACTAAGACAGCAAAATCTGAAGGCGCTAAAGCCATCAAAGAAGAAAAACCTGGCAAGGAAAGCAATCCATTTGATTTCACAATTCCAAATTTCCTAAACAAGAAAAACTAAAATAATGGGAGCCGTGAAGAATAATAATTCTAAGGCTCCTTTTTAGCTTGCATTATTAGATTGAATATGATATTCTTTTTAGGTTAAAAAAGAAAATTTAAAATATTATATATAAGGATGATTAAATGATAACAGTAACAAACTTAAGCCTTCAATTTGGGGGAAGCAAACTTTTCAACGACGTAAATTTAAAATTTGTGCCGGGAAACTGCTATGGCGTAATAGGAGCCAATGGAGCAGGAAAATCAACTTTCCTGAAAATATTGTCAGGAGAAATTGACTACACATCAGGAGAACTGTCAATTCCAAACAATGTAAGAATGTCCGTGCTGAAACAGGACCACTTCATGTATGATGAATTTTCTGTAATGGAAACAGTTATGATGGGAAACAAGAGATTATATGATGTTATGAAGGAAAAAGATGCATTATATGCAAAAGAAGACTTCACAGATGAAGACGGAGTTAGAGCTTCGGAACTTGAAGGTGAATTTGCAGAAATGAACGGCTGGGATGCAGAAACAGAAATTGCTCAGATTCTTCAAGGCCTTGGAGTAGGTTCAGATCTTCATTATTCGTATATGAGAGATTTAAACGGTGGTGACAAGGTCAAAGTAATGCTTGCACAGGCATTATTCGGAAGACCTGGAATCATTTTGCTTGATGAGCCTACAAACAACTTAGACATTGAATCTATCAACTGGCTGGAAGATTTTCTTCTGGACTTTGAAGGTCTTGTAATTGTTGTATCCCACGACAGACACTTTTTAAATACAGTGTGCACTCACATTGTGGATATTGATTACAAGAAAATCAGCATGTATGTAGGAAACTACGATTTCTGGTATGAATCAAGCCAGCTTATGCAGCAGCTCATGAGAGACCAGAACAGAAAAAGAGAAGATAAAATAAAAGACTTACAGAACTTTATCCAGAGGTTCTCTGCAAACAAGTCAAAATCAAAACAAGCAACATCAAGAAGAAAGCTTCTTGATAAATTAGAAATAGAAGAAATGCCTTCTTCTTCAAGGAGATATCCATTTGTTAAGTTTACTCCGGACAGAGAAGTTGGAAATGAAATACTTACTGTTGAAGGATTGTCAAAATCATTTGACGGTGTTGATGTACTGAAGAACATTTCATTCAGAGTGAACAGAGACGATAAAATAGCTTTTGTGGGCGAAAATGAACTTGCACAAAGCACATTGTTCAAAATACTTGTAGGAGAAATGGAGCCGGATACTGGAACAATCAAGTGGGGACAGACAATCACAAAATCATACTTCCCTAAGGACAACTCCGAATTTTTCGATGGAGTAAATTTAAACCTTGTTGACTGGATGAGACAATATTCTGAAGATCAGTCTGAAAGCTTTTTGAGAGGATTCCTGGGCAGAATGCTGTTTTCAGGTGATGATGCTTTAAAACCTGCCAATGTATTGTCAGGAGGAGAAAGAGTGCGATGCATGCTTTCAAGAATGATGCTGTCAGGTTCAAACGTACTTGTCCTTGACCAGCCTACAAACCACTTGGATCTTGAGTCAATCACAGCCCTTAACAACGGCTTGATGGATTTTAAAGAAATTGTGTTGTTTTCTTCACACGACCACCAGTTTATTCAGACTGTTGCAAACCGCATAATTGAACTTAATGAACAGGGAATGGTTGATATGGCCATGACCTACGATGAGTATTTGGAAAGAAAAGAAAACAGACAGAGGGTGAGTTAATGAATAAAAAGTGTGCTCAGGAAATGAGTTTTGAGGATTTCAAAAATTCCATAAGTCCTGAAATGCTTAACGAATTGACAAAAATGAATATATCATACAACCGAGCATACAGTATATTTAAAGACATTCTCATGGAATCGCATCTTGAGGATGATGAAGAAATGGGTACAATGGAAAGCATTGTAAAGCACATAATTCTTGATTATACAGATGAAATGATGGCTGATGAATTCTGCAAATATGAAACGGACTGGGAAGAACATTAACAATAAAAATAAGGCGCCTATGGCGCCTTTTAATTTTTAAAGTTCTTTGATTAATGAACATATTTTGCAGTCTGTCAACAAATGTTATTATTATTCAATTATGCAAATTTATAGACACTTGCGGAAATGTTTGCAGAAAAGGGTCTCATGTCGGAATATAGTGTTTTATGGCGTGAAAAATTTGTGCCTGTTGCTTAAAATAATGTTGACAAATCTCAATTTCTATGGTATTCTTTAAGAGTATTACAGATGTATTTATAGATTTCACATGTTTTTAGATATTATATGTGTCACTGTATATAATATGTAAAAATGTGTGAATTTTTTTATACAATGGAATATAAATAATATTATTTAGGGAGGTACTCATGGCTAAGGGTACAGTTAAATGGTTTAACTCAGAAAAAGGATTTGGATTTATCACAAAGGAAGATGGAAATGACGTATTCGTACATTTCTCAGCTATCCAGGGAGACGGATTCAAGACTCTTGAAGAAGGTCAAAAAGTAAGCTTTGACGTTACTCAAGGAAACAGAGGCGACCAAGCAGCTAACGTTACTAGAATATAACGAGCACAAATAAAACCGGGAAGCAATTCCCGGTTTTAATTTTTATCGACCGTAGGGTGAATAAAATTGATGGTAGGTCAACCGCAGCGAGTTCCAAATATATGCGACCGTAGGGAGCTAATATATTTGTGAACGAGACTGCGAATACCATAACAGCGTTACATTACTAATAAAAATATCCAAGCAGAAACACAACACATGCTATTATTGCAACAAATGCTGCAAAGTAAGGAAGTATCAGTGATAACACGGCCAGTATCATAGCTGGAATATCATTTTTTTCCAGCATTAATTCTTCCTGTTCATTTGATTTTTCATTTAGATTTTCATGAGGCAAGTTAGCAAGTCTTATTTTTTCCAAATCTTCTTCAACTCTTGATTTTAAGAATAACATTTAAAACACTCCATTCACTTTATGGCACATTGAAAAATGTCCATGGTTTATTTCCATGTATTCAGGTGCCTTTTCCTTACATATTTCATGAGCATAAGGACAACGGGTGTGAAAACGGCAGCCTGACGGCGGATTAGCCGGAGAAGGAATGTCTCCTTCCAATATAATGCGCTTCTTATTTTGTCTTACAGACGGATCGAATGATGGCGCCGCTGACAGCAATGCTTCTGTATAAGGATGAAGAGGATTTGTAAATATCTCTTTTTTGCTTCCTTTTTCCACTATCTGACCAAGGTACATGACCGCAACTTCGTCACTGATAAACTTTACCACTGACAAGTCATGTGAAATGAACAAGTATGTCAGTCCGAAATCTTCCTGGGCATCTTTTAATAAATTTATTATTTGAGACTGAATGGACACATCAAGAGCTGAAACAGCTTCATCACATACTATAAATTCAGGATTAACTGCCAAGGCTCTTGCTATGCAAATACGCTGACGCTGACCACCTGAAAACTGGTGAGGATAACGGTCTGCCTGTTCTGGAAACAATCCGCACCTCATGATTACTTCAATTGCTTTTTCTTTCATTTTCTTTTTTTGATTTAACAATGTTGTGCTGCAGCATGGCTTCACCTACAATTTCATAAATGGGAAGCCTTGGATTCAATGAACTGTATGGATCCTGAAAAATAATCTGCATTTTTGTGCGCATATGATTGATTTCGCTTTTATGCATTTTATATATGTTCTTTCCGTCATATTCAACAGTACCATCTGTGGGGTCAAGAAGTCTCAGCATAGTCCTACCAAGTGTAGATTTGCCGCAGCCTGATTCACCTACGATACCCAGAACTTTTCCCTTTTTTATTTGAAATGAAACATTGTCCACTGCCTTGACGCTGCCTGTTGAACGCTTAATGATTCCAGTCTTTATGGGGAAATACTTTCTTAGATTTTTTACGGTTACTAAACTATCGACCGCATTTTCACTGTAAGAGCTCATAGCACTTCCTCCTTATCTTCATTTGTGTACAGCCAGCACGCAATTCTGTGTTCTCCTTCAAGAACAATTTCTTTTGGAAAAGATTTTTTGCAAATATCCATTGCTTTTTCGCACCTTGGATGAAAAGGACATCCTTCAGGCAAGTTGCTGAGATCTGGTACATTTCCCGGAATGACATGAAGTCTTGTGCTTGATGTTGCCATATCCGGCTTGGAACATATAAGACCGATGGTGTAAGGATGTTTGGGATCCTTGAATATGTCAATTACCGTTGCTACTTCCACAACCTTTCCGGCATACATAACCATTACGCGGTCACTCATTTCTGCTATTACTCCAAGGTCGTGAGTGATAAAAATTATAGAGGCATTTATTTTTTGTTTAAGTTCGTTCATAAGGTCAAGCACCTGGGCTTGGATAGTTACATCCAGTGCTGTAGTAGGTTCATCTGCTATAAGCAGTCTTGGTTCACATGCAAGCGCCATTGCAATCATTGCCCTCTGACGCATGCCTCCTGACAGGGCAAATGGATAGTCATCGACTACACGCTCAGGGTTTGGAATTTTTACCAGCTCAAGCATTTTAATGCTTTCTTTGTAAGCTTCATCCATGGTCATGCCTCTGTGAAGCATCATGGTTTCGCTTATTTGTCTTCCTATTTTAAAAATCGGGTTTAAGGAAGTCATGGGTTCCTGGAATATGAAAGATATATCATTTCCTCTTATTTCTCTGATTCTTTCATCAGAGACTTTCAACATGTCTTCTCCGTTGAATAATATTTCTCCTCCTTCATACTTTCCGGGGGGAGTTTCAACTAATCTGACCAATGACATACAAGATATGCTCTTGCCACAGCCTGATTCTCCTACTATGCCTAAAGTTTCCCCTTCATTTACATAAAAGCTGACATCATCAGCAGCCTTAACAACACCTCTGTCTGAATAGAAATAAGTTTTAAGGTTTTTTACATCCAATAATATTCTGCTCATGATAACCTCATCTCTTCATTTTAGGGTCGATTGCATCACGCATGCCGTCGCCCAGTATATTAAAGCACATAACAGAAATAAAAATACATATTCCGGGAGGTATCCAATACCACCATTTTTGCTGAATAATAAGAGTGTTTCTTGCTTCCTGTATCATATTTCCCCATGTGGGTGTAGGAGGTGAAACCCCAAGTCCTAAGAAACTCAATGATGTTTCAGTCAATATAACACTTGCCATCCCAAGAGTTGCATAGACTATTACATAAGCCAGGACGTTTGGCAGGAGGTGACGAAATATTCTTCTGAAGTCACTTATGCCTAATGCTTCGCATGCTTCCATGTATTCCATTTCTCTGAGAGTCAGTATTTGTCCCCTCACAATTCTTGCAATGCTGGGCCAGCTAAGCAGCGCGAGAACAATTATAAGATTTGTTACACTGTTTCCAAATACGGCCACAATGGTGATGCAAAACATCATAAATGGAAAGGACATAAATATGTCTGCAAAGCGCATTATGACTATATCGATAAAACCGCCGTAAAAGCCGGATAAACTGCCTAAAACAACTCCTGTAACGCATTCAAGGGTTACTACTGCCAAAGCAAGACCTAAAGATATCCTTCCTGCATAAAAAAGTCTGACAAACAAATCCCTGCCGATTTTATCTGTTCCAAGCCAGTGATCAGAGCTGGGGGCCTGATCTCGGTTTTGCATATCTGTAGTTTCTATGGAATACTGGGATAATTCAGGAACAATTATACACAGACCTATGATAATAACAAGCAAGTACAAGCTTATCATTGCCATTTTGTTCTTGCGTAGCCTGTAAAAAACTTCTCCCCAATATGATAGATTTTTGTGTGAACTTTTTGTGTTTTTAAGAACTTCACTTTTTACCATATGAGCACCCCTTAATCGTATCTGATTCTTGGGTCTGCAATTGCATACAGTATGTCTGCCACCAATGTACCCATTAGTGTCAAAACTGCTAGCATTGCGTTAATACCAAGAATCAACGGATAATTTCTTGTCATGGTTGCTTCAACAGAAATTTTACCAAGTCCCGGAAGAGCAAAAATTGATTCGGTTACAACAGCTCCTGACAACAGTGAAGGTATCCAGAAGCCAAGAAGAGTTATTATGGGAATGACAGCATTTCTGAAGGCGTGTCTGTATATTACAGTTTTTTCCTTAAGCCCCTTTGCACGAGCCGTCCTGATGTAATCCTGCTTTATTACTTCGAGCATGCTTGAACGGGTGTAGCGCATGAAGCTTGCTGTAGAGCCAAGGCCAAGAACAATGCTTGGCAAAACAAGATGCCATGCTACGTCCAATGCCTTATCAACGGGATTAGTTGACATTAAAAGAGGGTCCTTAAGCCCGAATAAAGGGAAAATCTGAATATCAACAGCAAAATTTTTCAAGAGGAGCAACCCAAAGAAAAAGGACGGGATGCTTATACCTATGAACGATACAACGGTAAGAACGTTGTCAGTGATGCTGTATTGTTTAGTGGCACTTATTACACCGGCAGGTATGCCGATTATAACCGAAATGGCCAAGGAAACAAGAGATAATAGCAGTGTAGGTCCCACGTAATCTTTCATAACATCCACAACGGGTTTTTTGTGGTTGATTGAATAGCCGAGATTCCCGTGAAGGGCTTCTCCTATCCAGTTAACAAATCTTTCGTACCATGGAACGTCAAGTCCCAACTTTTGAGCCAATTCAGCTTTTTGTTCAGGTGTCATTTTAGGAATCATCATGTTTGAAACCGGAGTACCTGGGGCTTGCTCAAGTATGAAAAACAATATGAATAAAATTCCAATAAAAACAGGAATCATCTGAATAATGCGCCTAATAATGTAGTTTTTCATAAAACCACCTCTTTCGTTTTATTTTAGAGAGGGGAGGAGACCCTCCCCTGAATGTATTATTCGATGGTTATATTTTTCAAACATTGATCCCAGGTTCTGTATGTTCCAAGATCCATTCCTTTTACTCTGTTGTTTATTCCCCATATTTCACTCCTGTAAGCTATGATTACATGAGGAATTTCATAGTTCATTATCTTTGCCCATTCATTATAAATTTCTTTTCTTTTTGCAGTATCAAATTCGGCTTTTCCGGCCTTAACCAATTTCATGGCTTCAGCATTTTTGTAACCGGATGCGTTAAAACCTCCTGCTACAAATGCATCATCATCAAACAGTGCTCCTGTTGGGTCAGGGTCAATATCCAGAGAAAATCCCATTGTGTAAATGTCAAAGTCTTTTTCACCTGGAGCTGCATCCATTGTTCGTGATGCAACAGTGTCAAAGTCCATAAGTTCTATTTCAAGTTCAACGCCTAATTGTTTCCATGTGTCAGATGCCATGCCTGACAATGTTCCAGGCCATGATGAGTCAGTATAAACAAGCCAGTTTACATGGAACTTTTCTCCATCCTTGTATCTATAACCATCGCTATTCATTGTCCAGCCTGCTTCATCCATGAGTTTTGCAGCCTTATCCATGTCAAACTTGTAAGCATTAAGTTCTGATGGATCTGGGAATGCCCAGGATGAAGGAGAAATAGGAGCCATACCTACAGAAGCCAAACCCTTGCCATATTGTGCTTCTATGAATGATTCCCTGTCAAGAGCATACATGAGTGCCTGCCTTACTTTAACATCTGCAAGCTTTGCCCTTGTTGTGTTGAAGCACATGAATGTGTATCCGTTTCCAAGGAAGTTTGCAATGCTTATATTTGATAGAGCTTCAGCAGCTTCAAGATTTTCAGCGCTTGAAGGTATTTGTGCAAAATCTATTTGATTTGTCTGCAAAGCAGATAGTATACTTTCATCCGGTACTTCACTTAATAAAACGCCGTCAATTTTTGCTGCGCTACTAGGATCCCAGTAATTTGTGTTTTTCATAAGCTTTATAAATTGCTTCGGTTCCCAGCTGTCAAAAACCATGGTACCTGAACCTATAGGTTTTTCATTTAAAGCAAGGAAATCTTCCCATGAATCAAAAGCATAATAATCTGAAGGCATTATGCCGTACATGAAGTTTTGAATATTAGCCAGTGCAGCTGAACCTTCAGCATATGTAAATGATATTGTTTTGTCATCTATTATTTTTATTCCTTCAAAAGTATCTTTAGCCCCGCTGTGGAATTCTTCATAGCCCTTAAGACTGCTTACAGCGTAAGCTCTAGGACCGTTGTAGTCAGGGTGAGCAATTGTTTCATATGTAAAGGCAACATCTTCGGTGGTCAAATCTGAGCCGTCGGAAAACTTGATTCCGTCTTTCAATGTAAATGTATAGGTGAGTTTATCCTCTGAAATTGTCCATTCTGCAAGGACAGGAATCATTTCGCCTTCTGCGTTGTTTGTAACAAGTTTTTCAAAAATAGAGTCTGCTACATAGGTGTCGTAAGTGTTGTCTGACATAATTGGATTAAATAATCCTCCGAATCCAGTGCCGCCAAATTTTAAAACCTTGTCGGCTTTAGGCGTTTCAGCAGGCTGTTCAGCAGGTTTTTGCGGTTCTGATGGTGTCTGAGCCGTCTGGCTTGTACAACCTGCAAATAACATTACTGTCATCATTACTGCTAAAATAAGTGATACTAACTTTCTTGATTTCATTTTACATTCCCTCCACATAAATTATTTTTATAAATACAAATCATAGCAATTTGCTAGAACTGTATATATTCAAAGATAAATTTTAGAATTAGTTGCATTAAATTCAATTAATGGATAATGATGTAAAAAAACGTTTGCATGGTTACATTATAACTTAAACAAAATTGTTAGTCAATTTTATTTATTACAATATTTATACTAATTTTTACTTAAGTATCTATTTATATGATAAAAACAGTCACAATATGCAGCTGTATGAGAACTGAAGAGTTTTTAAAGAATATTTATAAAAAAATGTAGTAAATAATTATTTTTCGATTTGGTTTACAGTTTCAAATGCTTATGTTATAATAGTCAAAATCAAAAAGGAGCAAAGACAATGCATATTACTGACATTTTTAATAAAAAGAAATTTGTTTTTTCTTTTGAAATTTTTCCGCCTAAAGCCACTTCATCCATAGAAACAATTTATAAGACACTGGAGTCATTAAGCGACTTAAGGCCTGATTATATAAGCGTTACATATGGAGCAGGGGGAGGAAGCAATCAAAACAAGACAAGAGAAATTTCCTCCATTATTAAAAATAAGTATGGTATAGAAGCTATGGCTCACCTCACTTGCATCCGTTCAACAGGGAAAGAAATTATCGAAACTCTAAAAGATCTGAAGGAAGATGGAATTGAAAATATTCTTGCCTTAAGAGGAGACATCCCCCTTGAGGAAGAAGTAAAGGGAGACTTTCAGCATGCTTCCGATTTGGCAGAGTTCATCATGTCAAGGGACAACTTCGATTTGGGAGGGACCTGCTATCCGGAAGGTCACGTAGACTGCAAAAATCTGGAGGATGATGTTAAAAATCTTAAATTCAAAATTGAAGCAGGAGTAACACACCTTACGACACAGCTTTTTTTTGACAACAATGACTTTTACAATTTCCTGAATCTTGCAGAGAAACACAATATTAATGTTCCTATACAGGCTGGAATCATGCCTCTTACAAACAAAAGCCAGATAGAAAGAATTGTAACACTCAGCGGTTCAAAAATACCTGAAAAGTACATACAGATTATGAATAAGTTTGAATATGACAAGGATGCAATGGTGGATGCAGGAATAGCATATGCTTCCGAGCAAATAATTGACCTTATGGCTAACGGAGTTGACGGTGTGCACCTTTACACCATGAACAACCCTTATGTTGCAAGAAAAACACATAACAATATCATATCTCTGGTTCATTCTTTAAACAGAGAAATATAAGAGGTAAAATATGAATTTTAAAGAGTTTATTGATAATAATCTTGTTTTGTTTGACGGAGCCATGGGCACAGAGCTTCAAAAGAAGGGGCTTAAACTTGGGGATGTTCCTGAAACGCTCAATATTGAACAAAGAGACATGATTGTAGAAATTCACAAAGAATATATTGAAGCCGGCTCCAACGTTGTAACAACAAACACATTCGGTGCAAATGAAAAAAAACTCCAGGCAACAAATTACTCGGTAGAAGAAATTATAGATGCTGCAGTGAAGGCTGCAAGAGAAGCAATCGGAAACAAAGATGTCTTTGCAGCCCTTGACATAGGTCCCATTGGTGAACTAGTTGAACCCATGGGAATTCTTACGTTTGATGAAGCCTATGAAATATTTAAGAGACAGGTTGTTCAGGGTGAAAAATCAGGAGCAGATCTCATTCTCATTGAAACAATGACTGATTTGTATGAAATGAAGGCAGCATTGTTGGCCGCAAAGGAAAACACAACTCTTCCTGTTCTTGCAACCATGTCTTTTGAAAAGGATCACAGAACATTCACCGGATGTCTTCCGTCAAGTATGGCAGTAACACTTGAAGGGCTTGGAGCTGATGGAATAGGTATAAACTGTTCACTGGAACCAAAGGAAATCAGACCAATTGTGGAAGAACTCATGAACTGGACAAATCTTCCGGTGCTTGTACAGGCCAATGCAGGACTTCCATCTGTTATAGATGGGAAAACGCACTATGAAATAGGTCCTGAGGAATATTCTGATGATGTTCTTGCGTTCATAGGAATAGGGGTATCAATGCTTGGAGGATGCTGCGGAACATCTCCTGAATACATACGTGAAATAAAAAAGAAAATAAGCAGGCTGACAAAGGTTGAAAGAGCAGAACAAAAATTTCATGCTCTTTGTACTCCATCAAACACAGTACTGGTTGAAGGAGTAAAAGTAATAGGCGAAAGAATAAATCCAACAGGAAAAAAGATGCTTAAAGAAGCATTGAAAAACAGTGACATGGATTACATCCTGAAGCAGGGAGTTTCTCAGGTAGAAGCTGGAGCAGAGATACTGGATGTGAATGTTGGACTCAGGGAAATAGACCAAAACGAAATGATGATGAAGGTAGTAAAGGGGCTGCAATCAGTGACAAATGCACCCCTTCAAATAGATTCATCAGACATGGATGTAATTGAAGCAGGTTTAAGGTATGCAAACGGAAAAGCAATAGTAAATTCCGTAAACGGAGAAGACCAGGTGCTGGAAAGAATTTTGCCTCTGGTTAAAAAATACGGCGCTGCTGTTGTGGGGCTTACCCTTGATGAGAGAGGAATTCCGGACAATGCTTTGGAACGCTTCAAAATTGCAGAAAAAATACTGAACAAGGCATTGGAGTACGGCATAAAGAAAGAAGATGTTTACATAGACACCCTGACTCTCACATGTTCTGCTCAGCAAAAGGAAGTAGAAGAGACCATAAAGACATTGACAATGGTAAAGGAAAAGCTTGGATTAAAGACAGTTCTTGGAGTTTCCAACATTTCATTCGGAATGCCAAACAGACCGCTTATAAATGAAACTTTCCTTGCAATTGCCATGGCAGCAGGACTTGATCTTCCAATAATAAATCCAAACGATGAAAACATGATGGATAAGGTGTATGCGTTCAATGTTCTTTACAACCATGACAAAGGCTCAATAAAGTATATCGAAAGATACGGCGATAAATCATCTGCAGAAACATCTCCTAAAAAGGAAAAAAAGGAAGAAACGCTTTATGACATGGTAGTAAAGGGTTTAAAGGAAAATGCTGCAGCCAAGACTAAATTACTACTTAGTACAAAGACAGAGCTTGAAATTGTAAATGAATTCCTTATTCCTGCCCTTGATGTTGTAGGAAGTGATTTTGAAAAGGGAGTAATTTTCCTTCCACAGCTCATTCAGTCAGCGGAAACTGTGAAGTCGTCCTTTGATGTTCTTAAGGAAAGTCTCAAAAAAAATGAATCTGCCGGTATAAGCAACGGGAAAATAATACTGGCAACTGTAAAGGGAGATATTCATGATATTGGGAAAAACATTGTAAAAGTTATACTAGAGAACTATAATTATGATATAATTGATTTGGGCAAGGATGTTTCTGCTGAAAAAATCGTTGAAGAAGCAAAAAAATATGCAGATGAACCAATAATCGTGGGACTGAGCGCCTTGATGACAACCACCATGAAAAGTATGGAGGATATAATCGAAGAACTTAGAGACAATGGCATTGACTGCCCTGTAATGGTTGGCGGAGCAGTATTGACTGCAGAATATGCAAGAAACATGGGAGCAGATTACTACGCAAAAGATGCAAAGGAAGCAGTGGAAATAGCAAGAAAAGTGTTCAACAATTAACAGCGGGGAGCAGGTTAGTTAATGCTCTTTCGTTAATTTTATAGTTCAGGGGTTTGAAATGGAATTTAAAAATTGGATGGATGAAAAAGTTTTAAAAATAGAAGAATGTCTTCGTACTATAATAAAAGAAGAAAAAAATCCTCAAAAAATAATTTACGAGGCAATGAATTACAGTCTTTTGTGCGGTGGAAAAAGGCTTAGGCCTGTCTTGATGCTTGGAACATATGAATTGTTTAGAGACAATGCAGAGGAAATTATTCCTTTTGCCTGCGCCATGGAAATGATACACACATATTCATTGATTCATGATGATTTGCCTGCCATGGACAATGATGATTACAGGCGCGGACGATTGTCAAATCACAAGAAATTCGGTGAAGCAACGGGAATTCTTGCAGGAGACGGACTTTTAAACAGAGCATTTGAAACGGGGCTTGAAGCTGCTTTGAAGAGTAACGTTGAAATAACAAGTGCAGTTAAGGCACTTTATGAAATTGCAAAATCTTCCGGAGCTGATGGAATGATTGGCGGTCAGATTGTGGACATATACGGACACGACAAAATATCATCTGTTGAGGAGCTTAAATACATGTATTCCCTCAAAACAGGTGCTATTATAAAAAGCAGCGTCAAGGCCGGCGCAATTTTAGGAGGAGCTGATGATAATCAGCTTAGGGCTCTTGAAACATTTGCAGATAATATAGGTATTGCATTTCAGATAGAAGACGACATACTGGATGTAACAAGCACCCAGGAAAAATTGGGGAAAAAAATAGGAAGCGACATTGCAAATGATAAAGTTACATACCTGTCATTTTCAACAATAGAAAAATCAAGAAAAGATGTTGAACAGTTCACGAATGAAGCAATAAAAGGCCTTGAAATGTTTGGTGACAGAGCAAATCATCTCAAGGAACTGGCGCTGTACCTTACAAACAGGGACCACTGATTAAATCAATTAAGAATTAAGAGTGAAAAGTTAAGAATTAATGGAAAGAATAGGCGCAAAGCATGCCTATTCTTGTTTTATTATACAAAAAATAAGGACAGCTTTGCTGTCCTATCCGAAATTCTTAATTCTTAACTCCTAATTCTTCATTTTAATTGCCCTTAACTAATAATTAAATATACCTTAATTATTAACTAGAAGCTCAGCCACTGTGTCTACGCTTCCTGCACCCATGGTTATTACGGTGTCGCCTTCTTTTGCCATGGATCGGATCAATTCTGCAGCTTCCTCAAAACTTTCAGCATAATGTGCATCTTTTGAAAGAACATTCATCTTTGCAATAATATCCTTTGAATGAATTTCTCCATTGTCTATTTCTCTTGCGGCATAAATGTCCAATAAAATTGTTTCATCTGAATGCGTAAGTGCTTCAGCAAATTCATTCAGGAGTTTTTTCGTCCTTGTGTAAGTGTGGGGCTGGAATACTGTGATGATTTTTCCGGATGTATAAGATCTTGCAGTCTTCAATGTTGCTTTCATTTCAGAAGGATGATGTGCGTAATCATCTATTACGCTGGCTCCGTTTAAAGTTCCCTTGTATTCATACCTTCTGTGAGTTCCTTTAAAGTCTGCAAGGCCCTTTGCAATTGTATCAAGATCAATGCCAAGAGAAATGCATGCGGCTGCTGCTGCAACACTGTTTAAAATATTGTGCTCTCCGAACACGCTTAATTTTATATCTGCTATTTTTTTGCTTTCCTTCATGAGTGAATAAGAAGGAGATGGAACGAGCTTTATGTCAGCAGCGTAATAATCAGCGCTGTTATCTGTTCCAAATGTTACAACATTGCACTTAATATCCTTGAACAGGTTTTTGTTCAGCACATTTGCCACAAGATGTCCTGTTGAAGGAAGTTTTTTAGCATATTCAAGAAATGCATCTTCAATATCACTTAAGTCCTTGTAATAATCCAGATGGTCTTCTTCAATATTTAATATGAGTTCCACTGTTGGATTAAATTTGAGGAAATTACGCTTGTATTCACATGCTTCCGTAAGCAGCATGTCGTAGGAGCCATGCATTAGGTTTCCGCCCATGGAATCCATTTCTCCGCCTAAAAATATGGTTGGATTCATTTCAGTTTCCATGAGTATTGAGGAAAGCATTCCTGTTGTTGTAGTCTTGCCGTGTGTTCCTGACACGCAGATGGCATTATTATACTTTTTCATTATGAGGCCGAGAAATTCTGCCCTGTCCATAATATTAAGGTTCAGTTCCTGTGCTCTTACAAGTTCAGGATTATCTTTCGAAATTGCAGATGTATATACTACAAGGTCTATGTCAGTGTTAATGTTTTTGCCTTCATGGCCAATGTTTATATTAGCACCTAGTTTTTCAAGCTTTTTTACTATGTGGGATGAACTTCTGTCAGAGCCTGATACCCTCACTCCTTCATCAATCATTATTTCAGCTAATGCACTCATGCTTATGCCGCCAATCCCGATAAAATATATATGATTAAAATTATTATTCATTGCAATCTCCTCAAATATTTGATATTTCATTATATGACTGTTAAGAGCAAATAATTATCATTTGCACGTATTTAAAATTTATTCAAAGTATTATAACATGTCCGCAGTCTTTGTTCAATTAAATTTTAAGACTTGGACAAGGTGATATATTCCTTGATTTTTTATATGTGCAAATGTATAATGAACGATAGATGTGCGGCAAAATGGAGTCTTCCTGATGCCGTAAAAAAGAGGTAAGAAATGAAAATTAAAGTCAATAATTTGCAGGATACAGAAAAAATAGGAAAAATAATAAGCCGGTGCCTTGAAAAAGGGACTGTTTTATGCCTTGATGGGGATTTAGGAGCAGGCAAGACTGCAATAACCCAGTTTATTGCAAAGGAATTCGGAGTAAAAGAATACATCACCAGCCCCACGTTCAATATCATAAAGGAATATGAAGGACGGCTTCCATTTTATCACATGGATGTGTACAGAATTGAATCAGAAGATGACATGTATGATTTAGGCTATGATGAATATATATATTCTGAGGGTGTAACAGTAATAGAGTGGTCCGAAAATATAAGAACTATACTTCCTGATGAAAGAATAGACATAAAAATAGACAGAATAGACGACAACAAAAGAATCATGACAATTGAAGGCAAGGGAGTTGTTTATGAAAAAATTACGGAGGAGCTGAAAAATTATGAAAATACTTGCAATTGAATCAGCCTCTGTGACAGCATCCTGTGCGGTTTCTGAAGACTTCAACGTACTCGGTGAATTCACATTGAGCCACAAAAAAACACATTCAGAAAAGCTGATGCCGTTAATTGAGGAACTATTAAAAGAGCTTGAAATTAAAATTCAGGACATAGATGTAATAGCAGTTTCAGAAGGCCCCGGTTCATACACTGGACTTCGTATTGGAGCAGCCATAGCAAAGAGCCTGGCTTTTGCAGGAAAATTGCCTATTGTAAACATACCTACAATGAAATCTTTGGCAGGTAACGTATATGATAAAGAGAAGCTCATTGTTCCAGTTATGGATGCGAAGGCAGGAAGGGTGTATGCAGGCATTTATAAATGGGAAGGGGAAGAACTGAAAAGTGTAAAAGAGCAGTTTCCGTGCAACATAGAAGAGCTTGTGGATATTTTAAACCAATACCAGGAACCGGTTATATTAACAGGTGACGGTTCTGTAAGCTACAGAAATATAATTGAAGAAAAATTAAATAACAAAGCTTATTTCACCCCAAACAAGTTCAACAACCTTAATGCTGCAACGCTTTGCTTCATAGGGTGCAGCATGGCAAAAAAAGGGGAGACAATAACTGCATCAAGCTTTAAGCCGCAGTACCTGAGATTGTCACAGGCAGAAAGAAATAAAAAATAGGGGGGCAACATGAATCAAGTCATCATAAGGGGTATGAAAAAAGAAGATATTGATCAGATTATTGAAATTGAAAAAAAATGTTTCTCTTTGCCCTGGTCAAGGGATGCATTCGTAAATGAACTGAAAAATGATCTTGCTTATTACCAGATCGCTGAACTTGGAGGAAAAATAGTTGGCTACATGGGCATGTGGAAGGTCATTGACGAATGCCACATAACAAATGTTGCTGTTATACCTGAATACAGGAAACAAAACATTGCTTCAATGCTCATTGAAAAAATGGTTGACATATGTGTGTGCAGCGAAATAGTGGCTATGACACTTGAAGTGAGGGAGTCGAATATCCCAGCTATCAATCTGTACAAGAAGTTCGGGTTCGTTTCAGCAGGCAAAAGACCAAGATATTATCAGATGCCTCTGGAAGATGCAATAATTATGTGGAAGAAAATCAACTAGCCTGCAAAGGAGAAAACATGAAGAACACAAAAAAATATAAGAAGAGAAGATTATTCATTACTATGGCAGCTATGGTTTTAATACTGGTTGCCGTTGTAATTTATGTAGAAGGAAGATTAAAAGATGAAACAGAACTTCCTCCAACAGCAGAAGAGCCTGTTAATGAGGAACCAGTTGAGGAGGTACCGGATATAGAAAATCCGGTTGATGAAGTTCCTGGCGGTGAAAACAAAGATAATGAAAATGAAAATCCGGCAGAAAAGCCGCAGGAGCCATCAACACCGGTCGATATTAACATGGTTGAAGACCCTGCAGCAATAGATGCCTTGGTGAACAAGAAAAACAATTTATCCAGCACATATGTGCCTGAAGACCTAGTAAAACTTGAGGGTATTCCCACAGTACTTGAAAACCCTGAAATAAACCAGCTTAGAGAGACGGCATACATTGCGCTTAAGGACATGTTCCAGGCTGCTGCAGATGAAGAAGGCTATGAGCTGCATGCACGTTCAGGCTACAGATCATACGGCACCCAGAGAGATCTTTACAATTCATATGTAAAAAATCACGGGCAGGCTGCCGCAGACAAATACAGTGCAAAGCCAGGACAAAGCGAGCACCAGACTGGTCTTTCAATGGATATAACTTGTGCAGCCATGAACTTTCAGCTGGACGATACATTTGGAAATACTGATGAAGGTAAATGGGTTTCAGAAAATGCCCACAGATTTGGTTTCATTGTGAGATATCCGAAGGGCAAGGAAGATATTACAGGATATTTTTATGAGCCATGGCACATAAGATACCTGGGAGTTGAACTGGCAACAAAGGTATATGAGTCAGGTTTAACATTAGAAGAATTCATGGAAAGCAATTAAGAATTAAGAGTGAAGAATTAAGAATTAATAGAAAAAATAGGCCGTGAGGCCTATTTTTTAGTTGTTGATCAATTCATAAACATCATTTGCATATTGTACAGGATCTTCTATCTGTAGTCCTTCAATGAGAAGAGCCTGATTGTATAATACGCTTGAAAGTTTCTTAAGTTTGTCCTTGTCATTTTCAAATGAATTCTTTATTTTTTCAAACATTTCATGGTTTGTGTTAATTTCAAGTATTTTTTCTGCATGAATATTTCCCGGATTGTCAGGCATTGACTGAAGAACTTTTTCCATTTCAATTGAAAGTTCTCCTTCAGAAGCCAGACACACAGGATGAGTTTTAAGTCTCTTGGAAGGTCTTACTTCTTTAACTTTTCCGTCAAGTGCTTCTTTCATGAATTCAAAAATGTCCTTGTTTTCTTCTTTGTTTTCATCATTTTCGTTTTCGTCAGTTTTTAAATCCATATCTGCACTTGAAACGTTTTTGAATTCTTTTTCCTTGTAATTCATGAGAACTTTGATTGCAAATTCATCAATCTCATCTGTGAAATAAAGAATTTCATAACCGTTGTCTGCAACAATTTCAGTTTGTGGAAGCTTTGCAATTTTCGCAGTGCTTTCTCCTGTTGCATAGTAAATGTATTTTTGATCTTCTTTCATTCTGGACACATATTCATCAAGTGTTGCAAGTTTCTTTTCCGTTGAAGAATAAAACATCAAAAGGTCCTGCAGAATTTCCTTGTTTGCGCCCCATTCACTGTACATGCCGTATTTCAATGTTCTTCCGAAGCTTTCAAAGAATGTTACATATTTTTCTCTGTCATCCTTAAGCATTAACAAAAGCTCGCTTTTGATTTTTTCCTTTATTTTTTTCGCAATGAACTGAAGCTGCCTGTCATGCTGCAGAGTTTCTCTGGAAATATTGAGGGATAAATCAGCTGAATCCACAAGTCCCTGCACAAATCCGAAATAATCAGGGAGCAAATCACCGCATTTGTTCATTATAAGAACTCCGTTTGAATATAGCTCAAGTCCTTTTTCAAATTCCTTTGTGTAAAAATCAAATGGAACCTTAGCAGGAATATAAAGGATTGAATTATAGCTTGTAAGGCCTTCCACACTTACATGAGTGTAACGAAGAGGCTTTTCATAGCCAAAGTGTTTTTCCATGTAGAAGTTTTCATAATCTTCTTGTGTGAGTTCACTTTTGTTTTTTCTCCATATAGGAACCATGCTGTTCAATGTTTCATCTTCCATGTACTCTTCGTATTCGTTTTCGGTTCCTTCTTTGTGCTTTCTTTTTTTAACCATCATCTTAATAGGGTACTTGATGAAATTTGAATACTTCTTTACAAGAGATTTTATGTTGTAAACATCAAGGTATTCATCATAATCTTCTCCCTCGGTGTTTTCTTTTATTTTCATTATTATTTCAGTTCCTGTTTTTTCTTTTGTGCAGCTTGTAATGGTATATCCATCAGCGCCTTCAGATTCCCATTTGTATGCTTCTTCTGACCCAATTGCTTTGCTTATTACGGTTACTTTTTCAGCAACCATAAATGCTGAATAAAAACCTACTCCGAACTGGCCAATTATATCTACTCCATCTTTAGCCTCGTTATTTTCCTTGAAATCAAATGAACCGCTTTTTGCAATAGTTCCAAGGTTTGAATCAAGTTCTTCCTTTGTCATTCCCACACCTGTATCAGAAACAGTGAGAGTTCTTTCATCTTCATTTACGGCAATTCTTATGTAAAAATCGTCCTTGTTGAATACAATGCTGTTGTCTGTAAGAGATTTGTAGTAGCTTTTGTCAATTGCATCGCTTGCGTTTGATATAAGCTCTCTTAAGAAAATTTCCTTGTGTGTGTAAATGGAGTTGATCATTAAGTCCAAAAGTCTCTTGGATTCTGATTTAAACTGTTTTTTTGCCATAGTTATTCCTTCCTTACAAATAAATTAATTGCAAATGCAATTTATCAAACGTGTTGTTAGCACTCTTCGCTGTTGAGTGCTAACTCTATTTTAGCAAATGCTCATCAATTGTCAATAGTCTGGAAGAAAATTTTACAAAAAATTAAAAATGCTGATACTGGATCAGCAATTATTTATAATCGTATAATTTGCACGTGCTGTAAATTGAAACTATGGTGTTCCAGGTTTCCTTGTCGACAATGCCGGTTACGGGCAGCATGCTTATTTTTTGAAATTCCTTTACAGCTTCTTCTGTCTCATGGTCATATTTGTCGTTTATTTCGATTTTCTTGTAATTCTTGTATCTTCTGCAGAAGTTGTTGAGCATAATTTTAAGCACATACACAATGTCTCCCGAGTACCCGTTTTTTATGTTTCCGAAATCAAATGATCTGCATGGAATTTTATAAGGCATTTCTTTAGATTTCAAATGAAGGCTGTTTTCTTTTACTATGGCGTTCCATGTGTTGTAATCAACCCTGCCTGTAACGGGAAGACCTGAAAACCTCTGAAAATCTTCCACTGCCTTTTTTGTTTGAGCATCATATGTTCCTGACAAAGAAATACGTGGTATTTCAGGGTGTGAATACGAAATGTTTCTCAAGTACTGCTGAATTTCAGTTATGGCTGAAGTTTCACCTTCGTGATTAAAGTTGTTATATATCATAATAGTCTCCTTTCACTGTTGTGCAGCAGGAGGATTGTATCTTAAATTTACATATACCTCCGCTAGTTTGTTCCATGTGTCAGCATTTACTATTCCTGTTGGTTCAAGTCCGTAAAGACTCTGGAAGGCAGATACTGCCTCTTCTGTTGCCGGGCCGAAAACTCCGTCCCTTTCTATGGAAGGTATTTCTGGAATAAATAATGCTATATATGCAAGCATAGTCTGCAATATGATGATGCCCGGGTGTTCGGTTCCCATACTGATGCTGTATGGTATTCCCATAAAACTTATACCCGGAAGGTATATATTTGCTACAGGAGTATTGGCAAGTATGGGAAATACATTTCTGTACAACACATTCCATGTTTCCTGCGTTACAATTCCTGAAGGAGGAAGGTTCATTGCATTTTGTAAGGCTGTTACAGAATCGGTTGTTTCCGGACCAAAGTAGCCTGTTACAGGAACTAGAGGAATGCTGGGATTTTGCTGAGAAATAAGGTTAAGAAAGTATTGCAGCACTGTTATAACAGGGCGTGTATCACCTTCTAAAAGAACATTTGAATATAAGTTTATCAGTTCGTTTATGAGAATTCCTTCTGTTGTCAATTCAGCTAGTCTTGTGACTGCCACATAGATGCGTCGTATCCAGTACCATGTATCGCTATCTACAACTCCTGTAACCGGAAGATTAAAGGCTTGCTGAAATGCTCTCACTGCAGACTCTGTTTCTTCACCGTAGTACCCGTTTATTGGAACTACGGGTATTGCCGGATAGTTTCGTGATATTCTATTAAGGGAATGCTGCATCCTAAAGACTGGAATACCTGATTCACCCAAAGCCAGAGGAGTGCCTGGATAGGTGCCCACAATTTCCTCTGCAATTGAATAAGGTGCTATGTTCACATCATTTCCGTAGTAATACCTGAGTATGTCTATGGCTGAGTAGCCCTGGTTGGCCAGGTCAACACTGCCCCACTGATACATGCCATTGCACTGTGAAATTCTTCCGTCGCAAAATTCTGTGAACAAAGGTTCAATATGGCCTTGGCGCACAACATATTCATCAAAAATATCATCTGCAATGTTTGCAACACTATCAAATATTCCTCTTTCATGGACATAAGCCTGGTCGAATTGAGTTGAATTTGTAATATCAAAGTCATAACCTCTGCCTCTGTACCATTCTGTGAAAATTCTGTTCATTGCTATTGAGGTGATTGCATGAATGTTTGCTCTTAATGCTTCTTCCGGCCATGTTGGATACAATTCACTGGATGCCACATTTTTTATATAGTCCAGGTATGGAACTGTGACGTTCAATGCTTCTTCGTCAGGTGGTCCCAGGTGGACTGTTATATGGGCGGGGAAAGATACTATGGTGTGAGGTATTGCTGCTCCTGGAATGTGTATGTCAGTTTCCGGAATACTCATATTATCACCTCATTAACTGATTTCATTTCCTGGAAATTGCCCTTGATTCCTTTGCACCCCAAATCTAAGTTCTCTGTAAACCTGGACAATTCTGTTCCATGTTGCTTGTTGCACTATACCATCCGGGTTAAGCCCGTACTGCCTTTGAAATGCAGTGACAGCCGCCCTTGTTTCAGGACCGAATACACCGTCCGGAGTTACAGTAGGAATTGCCGGTACCACAGATGATATGAATGAAAGATATTCCTGCATAATGAATACACTTGGGCCTTCGGATCCTTCTCTTAAAATAACGTTAGGGAATATAAGAGCCGGCAGAGCAATTGCTGAAGGGGGGAGTGCCCTTAATATTCCAAGTATGTTGTTGTACATTGAATTCCATGTAGCATCATCTATTATGCCTGTGGGCTCAAGCCCCATAGTTTTTTGAAATTCTATTATTGATGTCCTTGTCTTTGGACCTAGTATTCCGTCAATGTCAACTGCAGGTATGGAGCTATAATAAGCTGAAAGAACATTGAGAAAATACTGAACAAGTTGCACTCTTGGAACAACTTTTCCTTCCTCGATTTCAGTAACTATATCTGGAGGAATATCGCTTACAAGTATTCCCTGTGAAGTAAGCTGAGCAAGGTTTCTTACTGCCACATATATTTTTCTTATTTCATACCATGTTGCCTTGTCTATGACACCTGTTACAGGTAAATTGAATGCTTCCTGAAATGCTCTTACTGCATCGGCCATTCCTTCAGTAAATTCCCCGTTTATAGGATATACTTTCGGAATTGCCGGAAAGTTAACAGAAATGGCATTGAGAGCCATTTTTATCAGCAGCACATACTGATTGTTGTCTCCTACACTTAAGGGGACACCTGGGTATGTTTCTTCTAAATTCACAATCGGAGCATCTCTGACAATATTGATGTTGTCTCCGTAGTAGTACTGAAGTATTTCGTAAGGAACATATCCCTGGGCTGCCAAATCAACAGTTCCCCATTGGAACATTCCTTCGCAAATTGAAACACGTCCGTCGCAAAACTGGGCGTACAAGGGTTCTACTTGGTTTTGTCTTGCGATGTAATCGTTGAAAATGTCGTCAACAATTCTGTCTATGGTGTCAAATACTCCTCTGTTTGGAACAAATGCCTGATCAAATTGAGTGGTGTTTGTAATGTCAAAATTATATCCTCTTGACCTGTACCACTCCGTGAATATTCTGTTCAACGCAATTGATACTATTGCGTATATGTTTGCCCTTAGGGCGCTTTCAGGCCATGTTGGGTATAATTCACTTGAAGCTACATTTTTTACATAATCAATAAATGGTACAGTTACATTTTCTGCCGGTTGATCCGGAGCTCCAAGATGTACTGTAATATTATCCGGAACTACAACAGTTGATAATCCTGGTACTTGTGTGCTCATGTAATCTCCTCCTTATTCATTTGAAATATCTGCAGGGGTTGGAGGAATGACAACAGTCTGACTGCCTTCTTCCTCAGTGGCACCTTCCATTACGGGAATCAAACTCACTCTGTAATTTGTGGCAACATTAGGAAAAACACGAAGGTCAATAATATTGACAGTGTAATATCCTATTGCCTGAACTCTCATGTTGTAAGTTGAAAAATAAAATGTAGGACTTTCTAAAGGATCTTCCGGACTGTATTCTACAGGAACTTCCATTGTCGGAACTCTTCCGTTTATGTTAGACACAACGTGGTAAAGTGCATTTTCTTCTCCGTCTTCATCAATTGTGTAAACAGTCACAACGGCGTCTTTGACTGGCAGTGCTCCCAGGGCTGTGTAAACACCCACATTTATGTAACCGGTGCTGGCTAAGGGCTGTGGTATTTCTTCGGCTGGCTGCGGTTGAGGTTGTGGCTCAGGAGGAGCTATAGTTTCTAATGTTTTCACAATCATATTTTGAGCCTTGTATGGCCGTATCCTGTTATATTGGTCAAAGTTATTATATTTCATGGAATCACACCTTTCATAATTTTCAGCTACTATTCAATATATGCAAAATGTTCACAATTGATTTCATTAATGAGTATTATTTTGCGGTGGGCTGGTTACAAATATATTGACAAAATTTTGTTTATATAATATACTTTGAACGTCAAAATAAAAGCAACATTATTTTGCCTACGGTATCGATTGACTTTGAAAAAGAAATTTATTATTGTATATACTTGGTTATATATACAAATCTTAGGAGGTATAAAATTGCCAAACGACAAATTGATGGAGCTCAGGGAATTA